>JAQICO010000415.1 GCA_027858495.1 Spirochaetaceae bacterium | reverse complement strand
GATAAGAAGGGAAGGGGATAGGGGAATTAACCACAGAAAGCGCTGAAAAAACGGAAGGGAAGATGGGGAGAAGGGAGTATACCACTCAAACAATTATTAGGGGAGGAGACATAGGTGGTAGGGTCAAGACGTAGGATAATAGGGGAAGGAGAAATTTAATAACAGATCAACCGGATGGGACAGATAAGAGGGGAGGAATATAAAAAGAGGATCAAACAATTATTAGGGGAGGAGACATAGGGAAGGAGAATTTTAACAGCGGATCACGCAGATGGGATAAGGAAACCACTGCAGGTGCATCGGGTGGAAATGAGGAGATTCCCATTGGAATAGTAGATTTTGGTGATGATGCTAATTATAAGGTCAGTGGACAGGCTATAAATGTAGATGGAGTAGCTTTACGTGATATTACTATCTCTATAGCACTTCCATCTGGGAGTCAGGACGTAAAAGTAAAAACAGATCAGAATGGTAATTACCTATTTCAGGGATTACCGGAACTTTCATTGAATCAGGAGTATAATCTGCAGAAACATCAAGTTTTGCAATCATCCAAGATGAACCAATTACCATAGAAAAAGGTATAGAGAATAGACGTGATTTTATTTTACAGTATAAATGATAGTGGTATAAGCTTTGCCATTTCTAGAAGTGCTTTGATATCAGATTGATCCGTTCTTTAGCCTCAACCGTCCAGGCTGCCTCAATTTCATTTTGTCATGCTAAGATTAGCAACTGTCAGCGTCTGCGAGGTCTCCTGATGGCTCTAAAGGATTCGAGAAGAAAGTATTTCAACGGTTTTTTGATATAAACCCAGGGCGCCGCAAAGGATTTTCGCATTCCGCCGAAACGCTTCTTGAAGGACGATACGCTGGAGAGATAATGAGTTTCGCCGGCCCCTGCCGGTGATATTCCCAGGAAGTCGTAGAACTCTGCTTTCCGAGACTTCGCATAAAGAATCATTTCCCATTGCAGCAGATAGGCCGCCATCAGGCTGGAGTAAGCCGTATCAGTTCCGCTGTAATAATAGTAGCCGGTATTATCATAGAGAGTCAGAAATCCTGCGGCAATGGCTTTGTTTTCGGTGTAGATTACAAAGATTCGGGATTCCAGGGCGATTAATTTAGCATTGAAATCCCTACGGGGTAGCAGGGGGATGGATTTCCTTGCTGACGTACTCTTCATCAATTTATAAAAATCATCGGATTCTAAGGAGGCGGGATCGGAGGTCTGCTTTACGGTCAGATTCCTGCTTTGAGCTAGTTTAATATTATAACGGCCCTTTTTCTTCATTTCCGCCAGCAGACGGTCTTCCGACTTTTTCAGATCCAGAAGAAGGGTGTCTGAGGGGATATGACCATAAGGCAAGGGTTTCCAGCGTGTAGGACGGGCTGCATCCGGATCTTCTTCCCAGCCCGGATCGATCAGCAGGTAATCACCCTCCTGGCTGTAGATCTCTTTCAGCAGTGTATCACGGTCTGCGGGTTCTCTGAAAACAGGCCCTCGCTGTAGATAGGCATACTTAAACCCCTTCAATGGCCGGCCCCAGGTCATAATAGCCCAGGCTCTTATTTCCTCCCCTCTGAGAAGTACCAGCAGGGAAGCCTCGGTTTTCACGGCATTGAGATATCGGCCCCAATTGGCGCTCTGCCATAGGGAATGGGGTATGAGGCCTTCGATTTTATCCAGCTGCTTCAAAAAAGCTTCAGGGGCTGGCCGGTTATTCACTCGGGTTAAGCTGTACATTCCCTTTCCTTATGAAATTAGGTGAAACGATATGGAAACGGATAAATCCCTTCAGGAATTCTCCCAGCTTATGACCCATGGAATAATCCTGGTAAATCTGGGCATCCTTTGTCGCTTCCGCCATAATATAGTTATTTTTCCGCAGGGTGATCGAAAAATCCCTTCGCAGACTGTCATGCAGATTAAAGTTGAAGGAATTGTAGTATCCCTTGAAGAACAGCTGCTTGTAGCGGATGGATTCATGCAGTCCCGAAGAGTGGGACAGAGGATTTTTTCTGCGGAGCAGAATGTATTCGGGCAGTTCCTTTTCAAAGGCCTTTCTTACACACCATTTTTCTACCCCCCGGTGGATTTTCCATTTCTTTTCCAGACTCAGGGCGGTGTTTATGACTTTGATGTCCAGAAATGGAACCCGGTTTTCCACACGGAAGCTACCGGCTGTTCTGTCCACCCGCTGAAGCTCTGTCCGGTTCAGATGGTTCAGCTTGTATTCAAAAAGATCGTTGGAATCCTTCTCTCCAATAGTTTCATACATGTCATAACCGCCGAAAAGCTCGTCAGAACCGTCACCGCTCAGGCTGATTTTAATTCCGTGGCGTTGTATTTCCCTGAACAGCGACATGGTCAGTACCCCGTTTATAATATCCAGATATTCAGTCAGTTCTGTAGCCTTGATGGCTTCCCTAACCTGCCGAACCGACAGATCTCGGGATTTCAGTGGGAGGGTGATCTGACGAATATTTCTCTCTTTGCAGAAGCGCTTACTGATTTCAAAGTCTTCGCTGCCTTCTTTTCCTATGGTGAAGGCCGTCACGTCAGCATGATGCTGACAGGCCAAATGGAGAACGATGGTACTGTCTATTCCTCCGCTGTATATTACCGCGATGGGCAGATCCGTATCGATTCTACGAAGTACAGCCTCTTTAATCTCCCGGTGAACCTCTTCCAGAACCCTGTCCTGATCCTTTGGAATTATCTGTACCGTTGGTTTGTAATAGCTCTCCAGCCCCTCATTGGTCAGTATGGAGCCCAGGGCCAGTGATTGGATTTTCCTTCCGAAAGGAACCAGACATTTAATGGTCGAGGAAAAGTAGATTCCCTCCTCATCTTGAAGATAATAAAGGGGAGAAATCCCTATATGATCCCTGCCTGCCAGAAAACTGTCTTTCTCCAGGTCGAAAAAAACAAAGGCAAATTGGCCGTTCAGCAGCTTCAGGGCTTCTTTCTGATAGCGAATCAGCAGAGCCATAAGAACTTCCGTATCAGAATGGGTCGTCAGAGGATAATCGGTCAGATGGCTTTTCTGCAGTTCTTTAAAGTTGAAAATTTCCCCGTTGAAGATTAGGACGTATCTTTCGTCGGAGGATCTGAAGGGTTGAACCGCATTGTCCCGGTCCACGATTTTAAGTCTTCTTACCACCGCATCCAGCCGGCGGGTGGAAAAGCTTTCCGTAGTCTCTCCTCTTTCATAAATCCCTTTTATCATGCTGACGCAGATTCGGTTTTCGGCATTGTTACCAAAAAATCCTATAAATCCGCACATGATATATTTCCTTCCTGCTCAAAGTGTGAGATGTATTCAGGATTGAGACAGATATGGATTAATCTCTCGTAGGTAAGGACATTGATAATTCCTTTCAGGTAATAATTCTCAATTATACGATTCAAGGCTGCCGCAGCCCGAGGACGGTTTTTTATAAGCCACCCTGTTTCAATATCTGCCGCGTAACCGCAGCAGTGGCTGCTGAATTCCGAAGCCGGATAGCCGATTTCCCGCAGGTGTTTCTGATGTTTCGTAGTCCGCAGGATGCTGGTAACCAGATAGGGGAAGGGCTTTTTTCGATTCAGGTTAGTTCCGATTTCCAGTGCCAGTCCGTTTAAAAAATTCAGCATACCCAATGGGCAATGGACATTCATCATTCCCATGGTCTGTCCGGACTGTAGATTCAGAAGCTTTCTGATGCGTCTTCCCAGGGAATTGGAAATTCTGCGGAGCGGGGATTCCAGCAGATGAATATAAGAAAAGAGGGCTGAACGGTCCTTTTTAAAATTGGCAAGCGAAATGTCTTCTAGAATACTCAGGTGGTTTTTATAGACTTTATAATCTTTATACCAGAGCATTTCCACATCGTTGGAGGAAAGAAGCTTTATCGGTTTTTTTCCATATTTAAAATTTAGCACAAACAACCATCACTATCATTGGTATTGAATATAACCGCAACATTAGTTATTGCGGAAATGAGTACCCTCTTTACTGGTAAAGGGTACGAAGGTGGTCATGCTGGTTGGCATTCTTCCGCCGTAGATATCTTCACGATCGGTAAGAATGTTTCCATCTTCATCTATCCTTTTGGTAACACTGAGGATGGTCTGACCGCTGGGAGGACCAATCGGAATCAGCATCTGTCCGCCGTCTTTCAGCTGACTAAGCAGGGCTGGAGGAATATGATCGATACCACAGGTAACAATAATCTTATCAAAGGGTGCGTATTCTTCCCAGCCGTAGTATCCGTCGTCGATTTTATAGGTGATGTTGCTGAATTCGGGGTAATCATCCTTCAGGGATTCGTAGATTCTATGAGTTTCGGTAGCAAGTTCCTCTACGATCTCTATGGAGTATACATGCACTGAAAGTTGGGACAGTACCGCAGACTGATAACCGGAACCGGTACCAATCTCTAGTATTTTGTCTTCAGGGTCAGGGTTTAACCAGTCGGTCATATTGCCAACGGCGAATATACCGGAAATGGTCTGGCCGTATCCGATGGGGAGAGCAGCGTGAGCGTAAGCCCTGGACTGGTTGAAAGAACGGCAGAAGTATTCTCTGGGAGTTCTCAGGTATGCTTCCAGTACGCGCTGATTTTCGAAACCGGACCATCCTGTCTGGTCGGCCTGGGTACCCAGAACGCTGTCGTAGCGCCAGTTGATGAATTCCTGTTGCTGGTCGGTGTTTACCAGCATATAGTTACGGAATGTAGAAGCAGAATCTATAGGAAGGGACTCGCGCTGGGTAATATCGTAAGGTTCTTCTGCCATCAACTGTAAAATTGAGATCAAGGTAATTATCAGAATTGCAGTTTTTTTCATTTAGTAAGACTCCTTCAATGAATTGTGACTTCCTATAAAAATCTAAAGACTGAATGATAGGTTTTTATTATAAATTCATCAAGTGTTTCTATTGAAATGTTACCCCTTCAATTAGGGATGAGTTGTCTAATGTTTAAAAAATAGATATGACAACCGATCTCTCGGATGGGAGAGATAAGAGGAGAGGAAAGATTTTTTATTTGGGTTATTCCTATCATATTGAATCTCTTCAAAAGAAAATATGACAAAGTCATGAATAAATAATATAATTTAATGAGTAATGATAGGAGAGGAAAAATATGCCCAATTTACAAGTCAAAGATATCGATGAAAAATTATATGAATCATTAAGGCAACTTGCTACCAATGAAAAAAGATCAATAAGCCAAGAAGTTGTTCTAATCCTACAAAAATACCTATCTGCGCC
>JAQICO010000140.1 GCA_027858495.1 Spirochaetaceae bacterium | reverse complement strand
GTTTATAGGAATAACCCTGAAAGTACTCTGCGATATAGGTCCAGAGATTGCCGAAAATAGCGTTATCCATGGTTGAACCATTGTAATCTTCTTTCAGCCAGGCTTCATGGTGGGTATTTATAAGAACATACATATCCTTTGTCAGAGCGTAATCAATAACCTCCACCAGTTGAGTAAACCTGGAATGGTTAAAATTTACATTTCCATAATCATCGGCCAGATTATTTCCATCGAAGCGGTCCATCCAGGTTACCGGGATCCGAATATTATTGTAACCGGCCTCATAATATAAGTCGATAAGCGGTTCAATATCACTGGGATTGGTAGACTGCAAGTCCATATCAAAGGTCCCAGATTAAATCCACCGCCCATGGCCGCCAGGGTGTCCGCTGCGCTTGCAGGGCTATCACTTGGAAAAACCTCGGTGTCCCCTAATTCAGTACTTACAATTCCGTCAAGGTATCCATCGTCACTGGAGGCATTTTGGCAGGAAAATAGTAAAACGAAGAATAGCAGGATTATAATTTTTTTAATCATTTTTGTCCCTTTTTATTTGTTTGATTATCCAATTATATCATATTATCTAAGAATATAAACAATTTTTGGGAAAACTCTAAATATAATGGAATGATTCCATTTAAAGATGAAAAGACTTAGTCTCTTTATACTATAAAACCAATCATACCGGGTTACGTTTCAAAAACTCAGGGAATATTAGCTTTAACTACTTGACTTAGAATGATAAAATAATCATATTTTAATTACGACATATTTAATCGTATTAAAGGAAGTTCTATGAGAATCAACAAAGATATCGAACAAGCCCTAAGAAGTCTCAGCTACATAGAGAAACACAAGGGATTGGTAAATGCACGGGAAATATCCACAGACCTGAATATTCCCTTCGAGAAATTAAGCAAAGTATTGCAAAAATTGGCAGCCCATGGGGTGGTTAAAGCTCATAGAGGTCGTCAAGGAGGATATGGTCTTGCAAGAGAGCTGCAGAGCATAAGTCTGGAAGAACTCTATACCATGCTGGAAGAGAATTATTATGTAGTACCATGTTTATCCGGCAGGGAATGCAAGTCCCATGAGCTATGCCAAATCCTTCCGGGGATGAACCGCTTCCAAATAGAGTTAAATAGTCTATTGAAAAAGTTCAGTCTGGCAGATTTTACAGCTAGCACCACAAGGGTTTAACAAGGAGGAACAATGATTGAAAGAACAGCAGTGATAGAATCGCTAATAAAGGTGATAGATCCTGAGCTGATGATCAATATAGTGGATCTAGGATTGATAGAAGGTATTCGCATACAGGAAGACCGTATTGAAGTGGATTTTTTAGTGACCTACCCCGGCTGTCCTCTGGCGCCGGAAATCGAAAGAAACATTGTGAATACTCTAAAAGAAGATACAGGGCTGGAAAAAATATGGCCCACTGTACTTTGGAGTAAACCCTGGGATCCCAGCAGGATGACCGAAGAAGCCAGGTTTGCCATGGGCTATCCGGTGTAGCCTTGATATCCCGTGGGATAGGAAAACCGAAATAAAATGGAATCAGAGATGCAGTAGAAAGCCGGTATGAAGCTGATGCGTTTTAAAGGAGTAATATAAATGACTTTAGTAATTAAAGACCTACGGGTTAATATTGAAAATAAAGAGATACTCAAGGGATTGAATCTAAGCCTTTCCACCGGGGAAACCCATGCCATAATGGGCCCCAACGGAACGGGGAAATCCACCCTGGCCAATGTTCTTATGGGACATCCCGACTATGAAGTGACCGGTGGAACCATAGAACTGGATGGAAAGAACCTATTGGAGATGGAGCCCCACCAACGCTCCCTGGCTGGAATTTTTCTCTCCTTTCAGTACCCTGTGGAAATTCCCGGGTTAACTGTGGGGAAATTCCTTAAACGGGCTGCGGAGGTTCGTTTGCCCCAGGGGGAGAGGCTCAATGTGGGCCAATACCTCAAGGAGATCCGGGAAACCCTGGACTTTTTGGAGATTGACCGGGGATTTATCAACCGCTATCTCAATGAAGGATTCTCCGGCGGTGAAAAAAAGCGTATGGAGATGGCTCAAATGCTTCTGATGAAACCACGTTTTGCCATACTGGACGAACAGATTCCGGTCTGGATATCGATGCCCTCAAGGTGGTTGCCAAGGGCGTGAATAAACTCCATGGGCTACAAGTAGAGGGCAGAAAAAATTATATTTGAAGCACAGGCATGCGCCATCTGTACGGCATCTGCCAGTATGATGACCCAGATTCTCCAGGGGAAAACCCGAGATGAGCTTACTGAAATGGCCGGTCATTTTATCGCCGTAATGCGAGGAGAAGAACCGGAGGATTTAGCCGATTGGGGAGAAATTGAAGCCCTTAGAGGGGTGATCCAGCTGCCTGCACGGGTGAAATGCGCCACCCTTGCCTGGCATGCCCTGGAACCTGAAAAAAATACTTAAAAATAATTTTCCAATCGCTGCATCAAGGGAAAATATACCCAGGCATCCCAAAGTTTATACTCTTGGGGATCATAGGCAGTAAGCTGACCTTTCCATAATTCATAGCTCCGCTGAGAAGTCTCCAGTTCTAAGTTACCATAATGCTCAGCATAATCGCTCTGCCTAGAGCTTATAGAGTTATTATTTGCAGTTTCACCTTCACCTGAATCCTGATGGTTCGCTGCAGAACTATCCTTGGGAACCAACCCTCCGGTTCTTCCAGTAGAAGCAGTTGATCTTCCCTGTTCTTCCAAATCTTCCAGCAAATAACTGCGAGAAACCAATTGCCCCTGATCATCAACAACCAAACTGAAGCGAAAAGGGCGCTCTCTATTACCTGTTGCATCCATTTTTGACGCAGACATGGTTATGGCGAGTCTTAAATGCCCCTTTGAATCCATGGAGAGTTCAGGATCTCTCGGATTTTCACCATATTCGGCCAAGGAGTCCTGCAGGTTGATAGACCACAGTTTCTGGCCGCTATCCTCTGCGATAAGGGCAACTTCCGGCGAAGAGCTGACATAATAAAGATATTCATCTTGAAATTCTGCGGTAATATTCTCTTGAGGAATGTTGGTGGAAGGTTCTTCATTGGGGATTTCCTCGGGTTCTCCATTGGGGATTTCCTCGGGTTCTTCAATGGGGGCTTCATCGCCGGAATTCGAATTGTCATTTTGCACAATGGGTGATGAGCTGTCTAAGTTCTGAAGGCGTCCTTTATCATCGATACGGTAGGATTGTTCCAATACAGAGATTAACCAGCCCTGAGCATCAGAAGTCAAAGCCATTGATGAGGCAGGATTTTCATCGAAATCTAGCTTGTACTGTTTTTTCCATAACTCTTGACCCTCCCAATCAGAGGCGGCAGTCCAGATCTGAAAAGTTCCTCCTATGGGTACCTTTACCGTTCCTGCAATAAGAACCTGCTCTCCTTCCTTAGCCTGTAACACTACTGCAGTCTTATCGCTTAAAACCCAATAAACCAAACCAGCGATAAGGGCTAAAATAATTAGCAGAACATATTTACCTTTGCCGGATTCCTTCTGTACAGACTCAAATTGATTCATCATCCTTCCTCCTGATGGAGTATCATACCACAGAGAGACTCAAGCGTTCTATAAAGAAAAATAATATTCTCTATCAGGTAGTAGAGGAAGTTTTTACCTGAATCCAGCCAGTGGGATATTGCCACATCGACGGAATTGTCTCAAATTTCCAATGATTATGAAAATCAGCAGATTAGTACAGGAGGAAGATCAACCACAGAAATAGACCAAGGAACGGTTAACTCTCTCGGGTTTTATGGTATAGATGGAAATGTATCTGAATATTGTTTTGATTGGGCACCTGAATATAATAATAAATATAGAATGAAGCGGGGCTGGGCATGGTATAGCGCTCAAATAAAGGAAGGAATAGAATATATTAATTATGTTCACCCCGGGGTAAGCGATTTAGCCATAGGATTCCGTATCGCCAGGTCTCTATAAAAACTGGTAATTTATAGGACGGGCTTTCTATTTTTTCTTTTTTTACAATTATTTTGGACGTGAAGGTCTTTCTGAATTATAATTTAGTTTATATGAATCAAGAGATGTCCCCCCTTAATGATAAGGAAGAAGTAAAAAGACTTAAAATACAGCTCGAGCTTGAAAAGGAACATATAGAGCAACTGGAAAAACTCTTGAACCACGATCCTGATACAGGATTGTTACAAAAACACGTATTGATACAACGGATGCGACGTTTTATTAAACAAAAACCCATGGGTTTTGCCTATGCAATTATTCGTTTGGATAGAAGTTATCAACGGATCAAATATACCAGAGATCGCATGAAGGTTCTTCTCTACGTAACCAGTGAGCGGATAAAAGAAATCGTAGGTGAAAAGAATTTATATCAATCTGATCGCAGCGATGAATTTTTAATAATATTACCAGGAATAACCAATAAAGAAAAAATAAAACGAATCATCACTAGAATCACTCAAAAAATCAAAGAATACCATAACCCCCCTGCTTCAGATATCACCTTCGGTTGCCATGTGGGTGTGGCTGTATTTCCGGACCATGCCCAACAATTGGAAGATCTTCAGATTAACACGGAAATCGCCCTGGGCATTTATGAACATAAACGCGAGCAAGGCTTTATCTATTCGCCGGAAATCGGTGAAATATATCATCAAAAAGAGGCTCTTGAATCAATTTTACTTAAATGCGTTCAGCAGGGATTCCAGGGATTTCATCTGGTTTACCAACCCATAGTGAATTCCCAAAATAAAATTTTAGGCTGTGAAGCTCTGCTCCGTTGGGATGCCCCCGGCCATGGAGCAGTACCTCCAACACAATTTATCCCCATGGCAGAACACTCAGGCTCCATACATTTTCTTGGGCACTGGGTTTTATATCATGCAATGAATCAGGTAAAGACCTGGCGGCATGAAATGGGAATGGATATTTTTGTTTCCATCAATGTCTCACCTATTCAGCTGGAAAGCCAAAAATTTGTGGGAATCGTACGTGATATACTGGAATCATTAGAGCTACCTGGAGAAGCCATACACCTGGAGGTAACCGAAAGCTCTGTCATGGAAGAGCCCGATATGATTATTGACAAACTGAAGCAGCTTCAAAGCCTGGGAATTAGAATCATGTTGGATGACTTTGGCACAGGCTACTCCAGTTTAAGTTATCTGAACCAGTTTCCCATTGATACATTGAAGATCCCCAAGGAATTTATCGACGATTTCCCCAATAATCCTCAAAGCATGGATATGGTCCGGGCGATTCTAAGTCTAGCGAGGAATTTCGGTTTCAACACCCTGGCAGAAGGTGTTGAATTAAAAGAACAGTTTGATTCCTTGATCGCTGAAGGTTGTAAGTATATCCAGGGATTTTTATTCAGCCGTCCCATTGATGCCACCGATTTGGAAGAGCTTTTTCAGAAACAAAAAAGTGAAACCCAGCCAGAACCTTAATAGGTACTATTTTTTTGCGCGGTTCTTTTTTTTCTGGATGGAATATCCGAATTTACCCAGGGGTTGAGTCAATCCGTAATATTTCCCATGGGAAAAAGCAAGAAGACCTGCCTTGTTCATATCAAAAGCCCCTGTATCTTTATCTAAATATTTAGGATCTACCGTAACACAAAGGACCTCTGCTAAAAACATATGATGGCTGCCCAGTTCTTTAATTTCTGTAACTCTGCACTCCAATTGTAGAGGTGATTGGACAATGCCGGGTGCCTTCACCTGAGTTCCCTCTATAGCAGTCAAATTCATCTTCTTAAATTTATTGTAGTCCTTTCCGGATTTTACACCGCACCAATCGGTTGCCCTGGCCAATTCTCTGGTGGTCAGATTGATAATAAATTCACCGGATTCTTTTATCATAGAATAGGAGTATCGTTCCGGTCTTATAGAAATATAACACATGGGGGGATTGGTGTTGATGGTACCTGTCCAGGCTACGGTGATTATATTTGATTTTTCCATGGTTCCGCAGCTTACCATCACCGCAGGCACAGGATAGATCAAGGTGCCCGCTTTCCAATTGACTCTTTTTTGCTGTTCCATGATTTAATTATGTCAGATTGATGAGAAATAGACTAGGTCAAAATAAATGAAAATAGAATCTTGACTTACCGGGGCTATTGGGGTGTATGGTTCTTCTATGGAAAAAGACCGGGTTAGTACATTGGAATTTTCTTTACCTGATCTACCGATCACCCAAAGAAGTAAAGAAATATTAGAGCTGGTTGAGAATCAGCCATGTTCCATGATTCAAGCTCCTCCCGGCACGGGGAAATCCACCTTGGTTCCTCTAATACTACTGCAGTTGAAACAACGGAAGAACCGTCAAATACTGCTGCTCCAGCCGCGAAGAGCCGCAGCCCGGGCGATCTGTTATAGACTCCGACAATTGGCACCTCAACGAAAAATCGGGCTTATCACCCGGCAGGATAAAGATATCCCCAAAGACACTGAGATACTTGTACTTACCGAGGGAGTATATTTAAGACGGTTGCTCTCTGATCCGGAACAGCTTAAAACCCGGGTGGTACTCTTTGACGAATTTCACGAACGGAGCCTTCAGGCTGATTTATCCTTCACTTTAAGCTTACAGGCCCAGGAGGTCTATAATCCGGAATTATCCATTCTGCTGTTGTCAGCCACATTGAACCAACAGGAAATACGACAATCCCTGGGCAGGGATTTGATCAGTATAACCCTGCAGGATAATCTTTTTCCCGTAACCCTTAAATACGCTCCGCCATCGCATCCCCAGAAAGAAAAATTCCACTGGCGAGAAATTGCCATCTCAGAAATGGCCCATTGTTCGGGGGATATTTTATTCTTTCTTCCTGGTCAAAGAGAGATAGAAAATCTGGCCCGAGATCTTATGGGGCATTTACCGGAAGCTTGGGATCTAGTAAAACTCTATGGACGGTTGAATCCTAAGGAACAGCAAAAAGCCATGGAGGCGGCAAAACCAGGCAGGCAGAAAATAATTCTATCCACCAATTTAGCAGAAACCAGTTTAACCCTGCCGGGGATAGTTTGTGTTATAGATTCCGGTCTTAGAAAAATCCGTCGAGACCTGGGACCCGGCGGGCTCAGTCGATTAGAGACATGTCACATAAGCCTTGCATCGGCCATTCAGCGCTGCGGACGGGCAGGCCGGCTTGCCCCGGGAAGATGTATTCGCTTATGGCCGGAAGCCCTGAAGCTGCTGGATCAGGACTCCCCGGCAATCCTTCGGGAGGAGCTAACAGGCCTGCTGTTAAATTTAGCCCTGTGGGGAGATCTCCGTACCGACCAATACTCATGGGTGACCCCTCCTCCTCAACGGGCCATTGATCAGGCCATGAATCGGCTGCAGCGATGGAATTTAATAGATAATAAAGGAAGCATAACTCCCAAGGGTAAGGCAGCTGCCAACCTACCGCTGAATCCAGGATTGGCCCTGCTGATTCATAATGAAGAAACCGCACTATTAGCAGCAATCAGCGAGATGGGGGATCCCTCAACCAAGGAATTCCAGGATAAATTCGGAAGCAATGTAGAAAAACGAATTGAACTTTTAATTCAACGTGAAAAGAAAGAACTGCCCCAGGGTTTAAACACCTCTCTGGCCAGGGAGATTCTTAAAGAAAAGGATAAATTATTACACCGCAGGGGGAAAACATCGCTGACAGCCATGGAGCCCCAGGAAATTTTCCCTGACCGTCTTGCCCTCTATATGGGTGATGGGATTTACCAATTGTCCACGGGACGGCAATTAAAAAATAATCCAGGACTGAACCATGAACATCCACCATGGCTTCTGGTACTGCAGGGGGATCAAGGCCATAAATCCCAGGGGATCATCCGGCTAGCTCTATCTCTAGATGAATCGCAGATGAAGCAATACCTAGAAAAATACAGCACCGTGGAACATCTTCTTATTATGCAGAAGGATAAGCTATTGCGGGCTCGACAGGTTCGCCATCTGGATTCCATAGAATTATCCGAACAGCCCATAAATTTGAAGGTTTGTAAAAATTGGAAAAATCAACTTATTACACTGCTGGAATCACAGTCGGAAGATCCATTACCCCAAACATCACTCAGGTCACGGCTGAATTATCTAAATAAAGTTTTGGGAGCGCCATGGCCTTCGATGGACCGTCAAAACCTACTAGCCCAACTGCCAGAATGGTTGGAATTATACCTACCCTCTAAACTAAAAGAAGATAGTTGGAAAAACTTTCCCCTGAATACCGCCCTAAAGGGATATATTCCCTGGGATTTATTACCCCGCCTAAATGAACTGGCACCGGAAAGCTTTGCCTTGCCTGGAGGCCGACAGTCAAAACTACAGTACTTGGATGACAGAGTAATATTAAAGGTACAGCTTCAGCGCTTATTGGGTTTACAGCGACACCCCATGGCGGCAGGCAAACCACTGGAAATCCATCTGTTATCTCCTGCCCAGAGGCCCTTGCAGATCACCAGCGACATATTGGGTTTCTGGCAGGGAAGTTATTCTGAAGTTCGTAAAGAAATGGCAGGCCGATATCCTAAACATAAATGGCCAGTAAATCCTCTCTTAATGTTCCCATAACCTGACATAGAAAAATCATATATTTACCTTCCTGAAGGATCACCCCACAGAACAGAGTATATAAGGGCAAGGAGGAATCAATGGATATTCCCTATTGCCCAAATCCAGATTGCAAATATCATAAAAAGATAAAAGTAGGAATGCACT
>JAQICO010000107.1 GCA_027858495.1 Spirochaetaceae bacterium | reverse complement strand
GCAGTAGGCACATTGATTATCGCATCCATCCTGCACCTTTAAATAAGCCCTGCTGTGAAAGCTGAATTCCCGGGGATTAAAACGGAATCGTTTATCCTTATCTCCTTGAAGACCAAGATGCTCTTCCATCCAATGAGCAGAGGCATTCAACCATGTAGAACTATCTTGAGAAGATAAATATACCGCTAAATCCTGGATGATGTCTTTATCATCCAAGGGGACAACCACCACATTGTCGCCCAAATCAAGAATACTACCCCTCTCCATTTGAGCGTAACAGCCTGTGACAATCACTGGAACTTCAGGATTTTCACGGGAGATCTTTCGAACCATACGTCGGGCTTTCTGCTCGCTTTTAGAAGTTACGGTACATGTATTAATAATATATATTCCTGCTTGTTCTTCCCAATCAACAATAAAAAAGCCCTGGCCCCTAAAGGAGGAAGCCAGAGCCTCGGTTTCCAACTGATTAAGCCGGCAACCCAGGGTATAAAAGGCAACTTTCAACGGTCTCTCTCTAATCTTGTCAGACCAGCTTCAGCATCGGCAATTCCCGGTTGAAGCTCCAAAGCCCTTTGATAGGCCAATTTAGCATTGTCGTAATCACCGTATTGCTCTCTGGCATAACCTAAGCGTACCCACCAGCGTGCCACATTGGGAGAATGATATAGAGCAGTGGAAAAGGCAATATCTGCATGGGCGTACTGTTCTAATCTTAAAAAAATCTCACCCATGAAATAATATGCAGTTCTTATACCGCCGCCTGTAGGATTCAACTGGGTATATTGCTGAAAGGAATTCAATGCGCTTTGAAGATTGCCCTTGTAATAATAGGCCTCTCCCATGGAATGGATGATTCTATTGTCATAGCTATAAATATTCAGACCTTCTCTTCCATAACGGATCACATTGTCATAATCCTTTAAACCCAGATATGACCAGCAAAGTACAGTATATGAATCCATTTTCCGGCTATTGCTCTCATCGGTAAAAGCAGTTATCTCTTCTAAACAAACCTCAACGGCCTGGGCATATTGTTTTTGCTGATAAAGTTTAAGAGCATCTCTTTCTTCATCCTGGCTCCAAAGAACCATGTTAAATAATATTAATAAAATCAATGCGATTTTAATTCTCATTTTTCACTCCTTTTCATCTTGCTTATACCGTCAAAACGGCACCCTGTATCCATTACGATACGTGGAGAGGTTATATCTCCCTGTACTGAAGCCGATCCGTTGAGTTCTACCCTTTTATTGGCTTGAATATTTCCTATGACCCTTCCCTTAACAAAGACAGAGGAGGCTGTAATTTCTGCTTCAACATGGGCTTTTTCTTCTATATATAAATCTCCCGTTGCATTGATGACACCGGTGAATTGTCCCTTGATGATTAGAGCCTTAGAAAAACTAAGCTCCCCGGAAAAATGGATATCTTCGGTTAATATAGTATCCACGTTTTTTTCATAGATTTTTTTTGCGTGTATTTCAGCCAAGATCATCTCCTTGAGTTTTTATCGCATCAAATTGTTTCATCATTTTATTCATGACTATCTCTAATTCCTCTCTCATTGTTGCCGTATAGGGATTGTAGCTTTGCAGATCCAAAAAGAGCTGCCTTGGGTCATTACATGTTTGTCGGACTATTTCTTGCAAGGTTTTATATCCCTTGGTAGCAATGGAACTATCCTTCAATTTTAATTCACTAAGCATACGCCCGATAAAATGGGTAACCCCCTGGGTATATGCCGCCTCTTTATCGTGTTCTTCCGCAGACATGGTTAATACCAACATTTCCATGGAACTAAAAAAATTTTTCCAGAAAAGAAGTTCTTCATCAGAAATCCGTACAGGACTGAGAACCATGGGCAGATTTTTAACACCATTTGCCGCAGAATCCGGTCCGAACATTGGATGTGTTCCCATGATGGAACAAAAACCCGGAAGATTATTTTCCATAATCTGCTGAGGAAGTACCTTTACGGAACATGTATCTGCAACCAATGCTCCTTCTTTCAAGTGGGGAGATAATTCTTTTGTTATTACGTCCATAGAGGAAATAGCTGAACAGAGAAATATGATATCGCATTTACCCAATTCGTCCAGGGTACAACGCTGTATACCCGGAGGGGTGGGTCTATCGCTTCTGTTATATGCTTTTATCGACATCTTTTTGCTTAGCAATTCGGCCCAGAAAGCACCAAATCTGCCAAGTCCAAATACTCCAACTTCCATAAAACAATAATACCCTATTTTTAATAATCTTATCAATGCAGATCTTCTATACAGAATGGTCTATTTCATCTATAGTTTCAATTATGGAAAATGTTGTATTTTATCTGAAAGAATATCTTTATTATGTATTGATCGGCTGGGTGGTTATTTATTTCCTAATGAGACGATTTGTAGATCCACCGGCCAGTAGATATAAAGCGGTTATATATCAGACCTTGATTATTTTTGTTCTTTTTTCCTCGGCTTTAATTATTTATGACAGAGGTTTAGCTTCACAATGGATATGGCTTCCCCTTATTATTTCCTCGGTGGTGATGTACTACTTTCGAAACCATTTTTTCCCCTATTCTGGGGTTTGTAAAAACTGTGGAGAAAAACTAACTACTAAAGAAATATTTACACAAGAAATCTGTCAAAAATGTAAATCAAAGGATTAATTCCCCGAGTCTGGTTCCTCATAAATAGGAAAACTCATAGTAAAGACGGTACCTTTGTCGGGTTCCGATTCAACCTCGATAGTCCCTTTGTGTTCTTTTATTGTGTCATATACCAAGGATAACCCTAGTCCTGTTCCTTTCCCCTGAGGTTTTGTGGTGTAATATAGATCAAATATTTTATCCATGTTTTCTTTATCTATTCCCGCCCCATTATCTCTTATTATAACTTCAAATCGGTCTTCTATGTTTTGGGTGGTCAACATAATAAGACCTCCCTTGGGCATGGCATCCACACTATTGATTACCAAATTTAAAAATAGTGAGTACATTTTATTATCATCACCTAGTATCATGCTGTTTGCTGCAGTTAATTCCAAACGAAACTTGATACTTTTGTCGACGGTCCGCTTTATAAACTGTCCGACCCGACTGAGGGTGTCATGAAGATCCAGCCGGGATTTTTTGGCGGGATCTTTTCTTGCAAAACTTAAAAGTTCTCTGACCATATCAGAAGCCCTATAGGCACCGTCCATAAGGGAACCCAAATATTCCTTATCTTCATCGTTCAGTTTAGAAGTACTTAATAGATCTGCATAACCCATGACAGCTGTAAGTTGATTATTAATATCATGAGCCACACCACCGGCAAGACGTCCTAGAGCCTCAAGTTTTTGTTTTTGGAACAGTGCCTGCTGGGATTCTTTTTTCTTCGCTAAGATTTCATTTGCAGCTCCAGCTAATGTCTTAAATTCTGTAAAATTGACGTTGTCTACCTCTATGGCAACATCCTCTTCTACAGCTCTTTCCAATGCTTCTATAAAATTGGCTGTAGAGGTTCTGATAGGTTTGGAAATTCGATGAATCAGAACTATTAAAAAACCATAAATGACAACTAAAAGAAATAGTAATTTTAAAAGACTTCTCAGAACTTCACTAACTAAAGAATTCCGTTCGCTATCCAATATGGAACTTAATTCTTCCACATAGATTCCGGTACCAATATACCACTGCCAATCTTCATAGGGCAGAACATAACTCAGTTTTATCGTTTCCTTTGATTCTTCATCCAAAGGAGGCATAACATATTGATAATACCCCCCGCCTGATTTGGCTATTTCCACCAAGGCCCTGATAATCTCGTCACTTTTTCCTATAGGATTGGTTAATCGATTTATCCCCCGGTTACTTCCTACAACCACTGTTCCGTCATAGGATGCTCCGAAATAGATCTCCTGTCTGTTGGCACCAAAAATTTCCAGGGAATCGGCAGCTTTTTTTTGTGCTTGCTCTTCAACACTATTGATGTAATAACCTGAGCCAATAATTACGTCCAACTGGGGAACATAGAGAATATAAGAATTTTTTAGAAATCTATCCCCCTGAGAATTGGGTTTAGAAATACGGTATTCAATGAATCCGCCCCTCTGGTCCGTAGCTAAATCAACCATTTCACGGATAAAATAGGTTCCATCACTGTCTTGCCAATCCAGGTTATATTGACCTTCCTTTTCAGGGAAAACAGGATAGAGCAACTCCCTGCCGGAGGGAGTAAACATAAAATAATACCCCTCATCTTCAAAAAAACGGATAGGACGTAATAACTCAACAATATCCTGCCGAATTTCTGTGAAAGATTTATTTCCCCGATTATTTTCATAATAATGAAGTATCAAACTTTGTGCATTTTCAACATATTCAATTAGGTTTTTTTCTCTTTCTTGCTGAATATTGGAACGTTCAAGATCAATGAGGCGAATAGCGCTTTCTACTTGAGTTTTAATTTTGTTTCTCCGCTCCATATTAATCCGCTGAGAAAGCAGATCCATTTGAGTGTCCACTTGAACAAATCCGCTTTGAACAGCAAGCCCAAAAGATAAAATGGCGGTAAAAAGCACAACAAAATTAAGGCTTAAAAAATAATACCGCCCAATGGACTGACTAATCTTCTTCATTATGGATTTCCTAAATGCTCATCAAGGATTTCCTTATAATCTTCCGCACCTTCTTCAAGCTGATTCATTAACTGATCCAGTTCCTGGGGGGATAAGCGTTTTAATCTGTCTCTAGCCTGGGTATTTAAACCGTTCAGGGCATCCTGAAAATGGCTATCCTGAAGAACATCATCTTCCAGTCGTTCTAAATTTCTTAGAGTATCCTTTAAATCAACATCCAATCCTGTATAATTCTCAATTTGGTTTTCCCATTCTCTTCGGACACTGTTTTTAGCAAAAATATTCTGCTTGGTATAATAAATAAAGGCAGCAACCATGATAATAACTATCACTAATAATAATTTTTTCATAAAACTTCCTACTTTAATAGCAAATGATATTTTTCATTTTATCCTCATAGAACATACAATTCAACAGTTTTAACCATAAAGTTGATTAAGATTCTCTAGCTATTTAGCTAAATCAATGAATTGCTCCATGTTTACAAAATACGTTGAGGGGGGCTACAATATTTTTATGAATGATGCATTTCATCGGCTTATAAAAAAATGGTTTAAAGAGAGTCTAGGGGAACCTACCCCCATTCAGAAAATGGCTTGGGACACAATATCCAAGGGCGAAAATGTTCTGCTCAGTGCTCCAACGGGAAGCGGAAAAACCCTGGCTTCTTTTTTATGGTCCATCAATCAACTAATCTGTCATCCTCAAGAAAGACAGGGTATATCCATTTTATATATATCACCGCTTAAAGCCCTGAATAACGATATCCAAAGAAACTTAAAAAATCCTCTTAAAGATTTAGAAGCAATTTTTCATTCCGAAAAGGAAGAATTTCCCTCAATGAATATTTCTGTACGCAGCGGAGACACTGCGCAGTCTGAACGTCAAAGGGTTTTTAGAAATCCTCCGAATATATTTATTACCACCCCGGAAAGCCTGCATATTCTATTGACCTCTCCCCGAGGAAGGCAACTGTTAAAGGGTATTAAGACGGTAATAGTCGATGAGATTCATAACATCTTAGAGTCCAGAAGAGGAATTTTATTAACTGTTGCAATGGAACGTCTTGTGGTTTTAAATAGTGAATTTCAACGCATAGGGCTTTCTGCAACGGTGGAGCCCATGGATAGGGCAGCGGGATTTTTAGGGGGATATAAAAGGCAGGGAGAATCGGGATATATTCCAAGAAAAGTAAAACTTTTAAGAGATCCTTCGCAAAAGAATTATACCATCCAGGTCATCAGCCCTCCCGAGGGTGTGAATGAAGAAGAACGCTGGAGTAGGATTGCCCGGCTTTCTCTGGATATCATCCAGCAAAATGAATCGGTTCTATTTTTTACCGATAGCCGCCGTGTTACCGAAAAGGCAGCCCGGCTGATCAATGATCTTGCAGGAGAAACTCTGGTTTGGGCTCACCATGGCTCACTATCCAAAGAACTGCGTCACCAGGTGGAACAACGGATGAAGCAGGGCGAACTCAGGGCGATTGTGGCCACCAGTTCCCTGGAACTTGGCATCGATATCGGAAATCTAGACCGGGTGGTATTCTTGCAATGTCCTGGGAATTTAAGTTCTGCCCTACAGCGTATGGGACGGGCGGGTCATTCGGTGGGACAGCAATCAAAATCCACCTTGATACCCCTGTTTCGAGCAGAACTACTGCAGTCTGCAGCCATGATCAAAGCCCTTAATCTTGAAAAACGAGAAGAAATATTCCCCTTAAAAAATCCCCTGGATGTGCTTGCCCAACTGATTCTTTCCATGTGTCATCAAACTATGTGGGATGAATTGGAACTTTTTGCCCTGCTCCGCTCCACCTGGACCTACCACGATCTGCCCAAGACTCACTATGATTTGACTGTAAATATGGTATGCGGACGGTATATCCAAAGTAATATTAGAGAACTGGAACCACGGCTAATTCGTAATAGCCTGGAAGGAACCATCAAAGCCAGAGAAAAGGGCTCATGGCTGATTTATACCTCCGGCGGAGTCATTCCAGATCGGGGGTATTTTGATCTTCGATTATCGGAGAGCAAGGTGAAAATAGGGGAACTGGATGAGGAATTTGTCTGGGAGCGCAATTTAGGTGAGAGTTTTTCACTGGGTAACCAAATATGGAGAATCACCGCCATTAAAGACAGCCATGTGGAGGTCATCCCTGCCAAGGGAATGGTGAATATTGTTCCCTTTTGGAAGGCCGAGGATATGAGCCGAAGCCCCATTATTTCGGAAAGTATGCTGGAAATAATGGATCAGGTTGAGAGCTCTCAATGCTCGCAAAACTTAATAGATCTATGGCAGAGGGAATATTTCTTCGACAAAGCTTCGGCCCAAGAACTGCTGGAATATCTAAAGAGCCAGAGGAAATGGACCGGCGCTTCACTTCCGGGAACCAAACATCTTCTACTAGAACACTGCAGGGACAATGCCGGAGGAGAAATTACCGAGCAGCTGATAATCCACAGCCCCCGAGGCGGAGCCATCAACCAGCCCTATGCTATTGCCTTGGTTCAGGCATGGCAGGATAAAACATCGGTGGAACTACCCTACTTTGTGAACAATGAAGGCATCACTCTGCTTACGGCTGGCCCCTTGGATCCTCAAGAGCTTTTATCCGTAGTAAAAGCGGACAATCTGATGGATCTTCTGAAGAAGAAATTGGGTTCAACGGCCTTTTTCGGCACCCGTTACCGAGAATGTGCCGGCAGGGCTATGTTATTGCCCAAAAAAAATCCCAAAGGCCGGGTTCCCCTTTGGCTGAATCGCCTCAGATCAAAAAAAATACTTTCTGCTCTGCAGGATTACCAGGATTTCCCCATCACCCTGGAGACATGGCGGACCTGCCTGGAGGATCACTTTGATATTCCCGGTTTGCAGGATTTTCTAAGAGATCTCAACACCGGTGAAATATTCTGGACCCAATGCCATACCGACAAACCCAGTCCCATGGCTTCTTCCCTGGTTTGGCGTCAGGTGAATTTACATATGTACGAAGACGACAGTCCTTCTGCTGGCCCCAATACTTTTTCCGATGGACTGCTCAAAGAACTGTTACAGAGTTCTCAATTGAAACCCCAAATCCAAATAGAGACTGTTGAACAACTTGAAGAGAGACTTCAGCGCCTTAGAACTGGCTATGGAGCAGAATCAGCTGAGGAATTAAAAATATGGCTTGAGAAAAGGGGAATAATTCCTCTGGAAGAATGGCAGGCATTTCTTAAGCGCAGCGTTACAGATAGCTCCCTGAAAATAGAGGAACTACTGGAAGGATGGGAAAAAGAGATTGTCCAAACCTCACACTGGGTCTATTTAAAACATAATCACCATCTATTTGAAGGACTGATTACTCAGCAGGATGAATGCATATTTTTAGACATTCTGCAGTATTACGGCCCAAGAACCCTGGATTTCTGGCAGGAACTATTAGGTCCTGGAGTGTCATTATCAGCCATGGTGGAAAACCTGGTGGAACAGGGCCAGGTTCTCTACGGCCCTATGCTTAAGGATAATGGTCAACAGCATATATGTACCATGGAGAACCTGGAATACCTATTGAGGATGTCCAAAAAAAGCAGGATTCCAGTAATAACGCCGCGTCCTCTAGAGGAACTTCCACTTTTTGTGGCATTACAGCAGGGTTTACTACAAAGAGGTCAGGCCAATGAAGACATTCAGAATATACTGGATAAATTCATAGGGCTTCCCCTGGCCATAGCCAACTGGGAGAAAAGTATATTCCCCTGTAGAATGGAATGGTATAACCCCCATAGTCTGGATGAAATACTCATGGACAGTTCCCTTCAATGGAGAGGAGAAAGTGAAAAACAGATTTGCTTTTTGTTCCCCGAAGAGACCAACCTTTGGATGTCTCCGGAAATAGAAACCCTAGAGAAATCACCCACAGGTTTGATGGATTTTTTCCAAATGAAGGAGTTCTTTAATCTCAACAGCCGGGAATGCTCTCAACGGATTTGGGAGTTGGTATGGCAGGGGGCCTGTTGTAACACCGGGTTTAAGGTACTCAGAAAGGCCTTGCAGAATAATTTCAAACTACCCGATGACAATAATTCTATGAAAAGCAGTAGACGGGGCCATTATAACCGCTGGTTATCTCAACGTCCCATGGAGGGCTACTGGTATTTCCCCGATACTCCCGAAGAAGCGGCCGATGAATTGGAAGATCTGGAACAAAAAAAGGAAAGAGTACGGCAGCTGTTAAATAGATACCCCATCATTGCACGCCCTCTTTTACAAAAGGAAAAATCCCTTTTAGGCTGGAGACAGCTCTTCCCTGCCCTGCGACTGATGGAGCTTTCGGGTGAATTGATCTCCGGGGTATTTTTCAAAGACCTTCAGAGCCTCCAATTCACCACTACCAGCCTTTTACAAAGCTGGAAGGATTTAGATAGCTGGAAGGAGAATATTTGGTATATAAATGCCCAGGATCCTGCCAGTTTTTCTGGTCTGGGAGTTTTAGGGATCAGTGAAACTCTCCCCCGACGGGTGCCAGGGAATTATATGGTCTACCAGGGAAGCAAGTTAATGATGAGTTTGGAAAACAAGGGGAAGCGGCTTAGACTTTTTTACTCCCCCGGGGAATCCTTCTATGCCCCGACATTTTTGGAAATGTTATTAAGCCGGGAAGTAGAACCTTACCCTAAGATTGAAGTGGAAGAAATCAATGAAGAACCTGCAGCAGAATCCCCCAGAAAATTTGAATTGCTAGACCAGGGATTTAAGCTTATGGGAGAGAAACTGGTACTGCGGCGAATCTATTAATTGCTGAATCTTCATTGTCTAAAAAAAGACTGTCTTCTGACAATCCTCTCCCTATTGATAACTCTTTAGAAAATGAGAAAAAATGGGTAGAAAATCTAAGCTGAAATATCAACACCTACCAAGCTGAAAAGAAGCCTCATAAAAAACATCACAACAGGCCTAATGGGTAACAGATTGATGGGTGTCATTCTATCTATCACAATGAGGGCTAAAAAGGCCCAAGATCCATAGCGGTAATATTTTAATCTCATCTCTGAATTACTATTTGGTATTAGATTTAAAATAATCCTTGATCCATCCAGCGGAGGAATAGGTAGAAGATTAAAGACCATCAATGCTAAATTGATTGAAATCGAATAGAATATAAAATTATATAAACCTACAAAAACAATCCCTAAATTTATTACAAGTATTTTGTATAGCAGAGTAAAGATAAAAGCCAAAATGAAGTTTGCTGTCGGTCCAGCCAATGCAACAAGGATTGTATCCCTTTTAAAATTTTTGAAATTATTAGGATTGATCATCACAGGTTTTGCCCAGCCGAAACCTACAACCATTAGGAGCAGAAAGCCCACAGGATCGAGATGTTTTAAGGGATTCAATGTATTTCTGCCGGTCAATTCGGGGGTATTATCACCCAATAACATTGCAACCCTGCCGTGGGCAAATTCATGAAAGGTGATGGCAATTAAAATGGCTGGAATTATGGTCAACAATTGCTGAAAGCTTAAATTAAACATTTTTTACCTCTAAGCTATTATACTAATATATGCTGTCCAGGCAATGGAATTTTAGAGAATTTAAAAGATCCTCGGTGTTACAAAAGTCTTCCCAATTAAGGGTTGTATGATCTATTCCTCGGTTTAGAAGCATTAAAGCGGCTAATTTAATACTGTTAAGATAAGATCTGAATTCACCGCTATTCTGCTGAATCCAACCATGGATTTCTGAATGATTATCACAGGAAAGACCGGATTGTTTCAGATAATCCGTCAATAGTTGACATTGAATTTTGTTATCCAAGGAAAGACAGTGCTTATTCCCCATGGACAGATGTTCCAAATACAAAATCAGCCAATTATAACTCTGTTCATCCTTCTTTAATGATAAGAAATGCATAGTATTATTTTCGGCTATTCCAACTCAGCTAATAAGCCATTGTTTATACTTTTTATCTGTATTTCCCTTGGGGGAGTTCTTTTTGCTTTTAAGCGGGGATACCCCAGGGTTAATACCTGACCGACTTTATACCCCAAGGGAATATTCCATTGCTTTCTTAAGGCCTTGTTCCCGAAAGCCCGTTGAGCAAAACCTATATGACAGGTTCCAAGGCCCAAAGTTTCAGCATAGATCTGCATATTGGCTGCGGCCAAGGCCGTATTGGTTAACCCCAAACCCCTATCCCCCTTGGGATAGAGAAACAGAGCAATCACCGGGGCGTCAAAAAAAATAGGATCGAAGTTATCCTCAAATCCCCTTTTTAATTTAGCCTTAAAGGGTTTAACATAATTAGGTCGTGTATAGCGCTTGAGAGAACTATTCTTCAATAGAGCTGCAGCCAAGGGATTATCTATCCAGTTTAATTGAGAAACCATGGATTTACAGATTTTTTTACTGATAGATTTAACTGACGGTTGAAAATAAAAAAGGCATTTCCAATTCCGACTATTGCTGGCGGTGGAACTATAATTTGCCGCCAATGCCAAGTCATGAAGGATTTCATTGCTAGGTATATCATCTGTATAAATTCTGCAGGATCTTTTCATTTTAAGTAACTGCATCCACCCATCGTCCTGATTATGTTTCTCCTGATTTTCCTTATCATTGGAATAAAAGAAGGCCTCTTGAGGACAAAAGGAGAAACAATGGCCGCATTGGATGCAAAGCTTTTCATCCAATTGAGGAATCTTTCCCTTTAAAGCCTTTGCGGGACATAATTGAACACAGATTTGGCATGAATTGCATTTTTCATTTATTATTTGAGGAATCATAGCCAATATAATAGGCCTTTTCTCTTTTTTTACAAGTCATATCTATTGAGAAGTATCAGCCAATATGCTTATAATATTTTTTTAATGTATGAACTCAGGAGATTAGATAAAAAATTATGAATAGAACAAAAATCGTTGCAACCCTTTCTGGCAATCGCAGTTCAGAAGAATTTATTGCACAAATAATTGAGGCTGGAGCCAACGTTTTCCGCCTTAATACTGCCCATCAAGAATTAAAAGATGCCGCAGAATTAATTCAACGGATCCGAAATGTATCTAACAATGTTGGAATACTTCTAGATACAAAGGGTCCTGAAATACGTACGGTGGATGTGGAAAATCCTATAGATGTTAAAGAAGGCGATGAAATCGCAATCATCGGGAAAGATAAGAATTTGGACATCCCCCACTTTAAAATCTCCTATATGGGTTTTTCTAAAAAGATCAAACGCGGTCAGGAGATTCTTCTGGATGACGGCGAATTATCCTTTACCGTTATGGATATTCGTAGCGACCGGCTGATCTGTATCGCCAATAATCATGGAGAAATAAAAAATAAAAAGGGTGTCAATGTACCCAACATCGATGTTGATTTGCCCTCTATTACTGAAAAGGATGATCTATTCATTCGTTTCGCAGCAGAGAACAACATCGACTTTATAGCCCATTCCTTTGTTCGAAATGAAGAGGATGTTTTAGCTGTCCAGCGAATACTAGATCAATACAATAGCCCAATAAAAATAATCGCTAAGATTGAGAACCGCCAAGGCTTAGATAATTTAAAGGAAATACTAAACTCCGCGGCCGGAGTGATGGTCGCCCGTGGAGATCTTGGAATCGAACTGCCCGCAGCGGAGGTTCCCCTTTATCAGAAAAGGATAATCCGAAGCTGTATCAAGCGTGGGAAAATTGCCATCACCGCCACTCAAATGTTACATAGCATGATTACTAACCCCCGTCCCACCCGTGCAGAGGTAAGCGACGTGGCCAATGCAGTGATGGACGGAACCGATGCCCTGATGCTCAGCGGTGAGACGGCCTATGGAGATTACCCCTTAGAATCCGTACGTGTGATGGCCAATATAGCAAGCACAATAGAAGCTAAGTATAGAAACTATCAAAAGAAACCTAAATTAAAAGCCCTTAATCCCATACGTTATCAGTTGATCAAATCTGCGGTAGATACGGCTGAAGCATTGAAGGCAAAATCCATCATTGTACAAACAATGACAGGGCGATCAGCCATTCTTTTAGCAGCACAACGGGGTATTACACCCATAAAAGCACTATGTGAAGAGGAATATCTGATGCGTCATTTCTCCCTGGTCTATGGTGTTGAGGCTTTTCATTTACCTCGGCAAAGCACCATTGACACATTAATCTCAAAATCTTTGGAAATCCTTTTAAGGAATAATTCCGTTATGAAAAACGATTTGGTAGTAATGGTAG
>JAQICO010000058.1 GCA_027858495.1 Spirochaetaceae bacterium | reverse complement strand
CCCGTAGAGCTTTTACCCCCTCCCGCGGCCAACGGCCGCCTAAGAAATTTGCCTGTTCAAAACCGTCGGCAAAAAGGGATGACTGATTCCCCCGCATAATATTTCTTACCAGAAGACCGCTTTCTCTGATATCGCTATCCAGCCATTGGCCTCTTGTTCCAGCAGAGTCCAGTAATATGGCGGAGTCCTCGTCAACATTACAGAGGGACCAATTGGCCCAACTAAGATTATATTGATTGATAAAATTCATCCAATCTGCCGTAAGTGCGGGATAAATTCCATCATCTCCGGTAGCTTGTGTGGTACCCCATTCTGTAATAAAGATGGGAGCACCTAAAGAAATGGCCTTTTCTATTTTATTTCGTAATCCTGCACCATGAGTTCCCGCATAAAAGTGTGCAGAATACATTATGTTGTCAAACTCCAGGGGATCACTTGCTGCAATATCCACATCCTGACTCCAAGTGGGTGACCCAACAATGATGATGGAATCGGGATCATATTGCCGAATAACTGGAATAACTTCCTCGGCATAGGGCTTTACGTTGGCTGCCCAGGTAATATCTCCGTTGGGTTCATTACATATTTCATAAATAACATTGGGATAATCTTTGTAAAGCTGAGCCATTTCGCCAAAAAAAGCCTTGGATTCGTCCAGCCATTTCATGGGATCCCCATCGCTTAAAATATGCCAATCGATCAGCACATAAACCCCGGCCTCCAGGGAATATTCCACAGCTTTTATCATGGAACCCTTTTTCCTTTCAGCTAAATTCCGTCCGCTGCCCTGGGTATACATTGCCGCTCGGAATAATTCCATACCCCAGTCGTCCCTTAACCATTCCATGGTTTCAAGATTGACAAAAGTTCGGTATTCATAAATATCCAAGGAGCTTATCCCCTGCAACTGAACTGGATTTCCATTCTGATCACAAAGGTCGGTTCCAATAACCTGCAATTGACCATAGTCTCTTAAGGGCGAGCCCACAGGTCCCTTGAAGGGATCAGTGGAACAAGAAACAAACAATAATAGTCCTGCCATTCCAATGGCTAATATAAAAGATGATATTCTCATAATATATATCATAACACATAAATCACTTAATTGGAAAGTTAAACTAACCAGTTTAGAAAATTTTCCCTTTGATTAAATTAAATGCTAATAGAGTCCCTCTTTTAAAATGAAAATAAATACAATAATCAAGAAAACCTTTATCGAACTACAGAATACTTTGTTGTTTGATTGTTGCTACTTCGGTGACGAAGAGTTGAATATATCCCCATATATTATATATTATTTATCTATATATAGTATATGCAGAATGTGATGATCAGGACTAAAATAGTAATACAAATAAATAAATTTACACTTTTGCGAATTCATTTTTCTTCTGGGTCAAGTTGAAAAATATAATTGTTTTGGTTGACAATAATTTAATGTGGGTGCATTATCATAGTTAAATTTTCTCAAATTAACAGGAGGAGAAATCGCTGTGAAAAAATTTATTATTGTTATTGCTGTTTTGGCATTGAGCTTCGCTCTATTCGCCAATGGATCTGATGAAGGTGCCGCTAGTGGGCCTGCTTTCGACCCCAACAAAGCGTATACCATCAGTATTGGTGCATACGGTGAATTGGAAGTCGCTTACAAAGCTGTAATGGAAACCCCCGAATGGAAGGAAGCATTCCCCAACGTAACTGTTGAATTCCAGTCTGCTGACTTTGGAGGACACCACAACAGACTTACCACTGTACTTGCAGCTGGTGACGCTACTAACGACATCGAAGCCCTTGAAATTGGTTTTATCGCCAAGTTCGTAGAAGGCGGCGGTCTTACTGACCTTACCTCCTTTGGTGCTGGAGTAGCTGACGATCTAGCAGAGTTTGCTGTATCCAATGCGACTACTCCCGACGGACGTCTTGTTGCACTTCCCGTAGATGTTGCTCCTGCAGTAATTTTCTACAGAAAGAGTCTTATTGATGAAGCTGGTGTAGATATGACGAACCTGGATAGCTGGGCTGATTATATCGAAGCTGGTAAAAAATTGACTAAAGACCTTGATGGTGACGGAACTATGGATCAATATCTTGTACCTTCTCCCGGTGATGTGGCTATGATGCCTCTTAACGGTGGAAAAGGTGGTTGGATTGATGCAGACGGTAACGCTCTTCAGCCAAAAGAAAAGTTCATCGCTGCGCTTGAATTAGTTCGAGACATCAGAGCTGCTGGTGTTGATGCTGACCTCGGTGCATGGTCTGGTCCTTGGGTTGAGTCTTTCAAAAACGGAACTGTTGCAACTCAGGTTTCTGGTGCATGGTTTGGTGGAGCTCTTAAAGCTTGGATGGCACCTGATTTGGCTGGTGACTGGAGAGTAGCTCCTCTTCCTGGTGGACTTTATGCTTCCATGGGTGGATCATATCTTGCAATACCTGAAAGTGTACCAATGGAACAGAAGGCTGTTGCTTGGGAAGTTATGAAATTCCTATGTACTAACGAAGCTGCACAAATTGCTTCTTTCAAAGCTATTGACGCTTTCCCCGCTCTTAAGACTCTCTACACTAATCCTATCATGGATGAACCTGTAGACTATTTTGGTGGACAGAAAGTTCGTCAGATCTATGCTGACATTGCTTTGAATGTACCTGTTAACCAAGTTAGTGCTGATGACCCCTTGGTATCTTCTATCTTTGGAAACGCTTTGACCGAAGTACAGGCCAATGGTGTTGACGTTGAAGAAGCTTATGCAAATGCCGTTGCTGAAATTACTGCTGTAACTGAATAAGAGAACGGTTTAAAATTGGGAGATCCTCTTCTAAATAGAAGAGGGTCTCTCTATCTATATACAGTGAGGTTATTGGTACTATGAACGACACATTATTAAAAATAAAGAAAAATGTGATGACCGTATTTACCTATACGGGTCTTATATTTTTCGCCTTTATTTTCGCTTTCCCCTTTTATTACATGATAGTCCTTTCGACTGTCCCCAGTGAGAGTTTTTATAGTTCTCCTCCCCCTTTGATCCCTGGAAATTATCTAATTCACAATATACAAGGTTTATTTGAAAGAATCCCTTTCCATTTAAATTTCATGAACAGTTTGGGTATTTCTGTTATTGGAACTGCTTTGGTGCTCTTTTTCTGTACCATGGGTGGTTTTGCTCTCTCAAAATATGAGTTCAAGGGTAAGAACTTCATGTTTATGTTTATGCTAGGAACCATGACGATTCCGATAACTCTTTCGATTATTCCTTTCTACCAAATGATGCGTGCCTTTGGATGGGTTGGAACATGGCTTCCCTTGGTAATACCAGGTATGGCCAATGGATTCGGAATTGTTCTAATGACACAATTCATGAAAAACTCCATACCCCTGGATTTGTTGGATGCGGCTAGAATCGATGGTCTTTCCGAATTGGGTATTCTTTTTAGAATAATCTTCCCATTGGCAAAACCTGGTATGTCTATATTGGGTATTGTATCCTTCGTAGGTAGCTGGAATAACTTCTTTGGTGCTTTGATTTTCCTTCCGAGTATCAAGGAGACCACCATCCCAGTTGCTCTTTCCAAGCTTTCAAGCAATGCCTTAGGAGAATTCGCCATACCCATGGCAGGTACTCTGCTGGCTGTTATTCCGTTATCCATAGTTTTTATATTCTTCAGCAGAAGAATTATTTCTGGCTTAACCGCCGGTGCGGTAATGGGGTAATATTATGAAACAATGACAACAACAAAAAAGAGCACCCTACTTTTTTATAGCACCCTTTTTTATTCTATTTTTTATTTTTGGGATTTACCCTATTGGTTATTCCATCACCATGTCTTTATTTAAATGGAATCTACAGGGAGCACAAGGTTTGGCTACCTTTACTGTTAACGAAGGTGAAAGTTATTTCGGTGGTCTATGGCAAATAAAGGAAACCGCAAAAATCTTTAAGGGATTCGGAAACTACTTTCATTTGAT
>JAQICO010000199.1 GCA_027858495.1 Spirochaetaceae bacterium | reverse complement strand
AGCTCAAAGAGGAACTGGATCTCGAATTTAAAGAGAAATTCAATCTGGAAAAGCTGAAAAAAGGTTATCAGGAAAGCCTTCCTTTGCTGCTGGATAACTATTTCACTTCCCTACTGGTTTCAGGAGACCAGAAGGGCAATGACGATGCCCAATGGTTGGAACGGTACGGAATATCCCTTGAAGACCGGGAATATCTTTGCGTGCGGGTTCAGCTGGAGCGTGATGAAATAAACCGCGATGTTATGGATTTTCAAAAGCTGAAACTTTCTCTGCGTTCTTCCCTGCAGTCCATTCTGGAACGCTACGATTTTCATCATTACAGTTTTCTTTTTAACAACGGCATTGTTCTTTTAATCAAAGAAAAACAACCGGGATTCCTGCAGGAAATCGATCGGGTATTCAACGAGATGGTGAAGATCGCCCAGCGCTTTCTGTCCGCCAGGATCAATATCGGTATAAGCCGAACCTACCGGGGATTAAGAAATCTGCGTCATGCCTACGCAGAGGCGGAAAAGGCATTGGGCCAGAGTCAGTTTATGAACTCCGGAAGAATCGTCTATGCCGATGCTCCTGCCTCCCATGAGCATTCCCCGGTGATTATTTCGCCGGAGGAGCTACGGGCCCTGGAGCAGTTGTTGAAATTCGGAGAGGAACAGGAGATCCGGCAGCGGCTGAAGGGAATACGTGGCCAGGCGGAATCCAATGGGGGAGCAAATCTGCAGATCTTCTATATCAGCCTGGTACAGCTGCTGATCCAATACGCCCAAACCATGGAGAGCGATATACCGCAATTGCTTGGCGGAGATATTTTCCAGATTCTCCAGGGTTTCTCCAGCCTTTCCTCCTTCTTTGAATGGTTCGAATCTCTGCTGTTCCAGCTGAGGGAACAGAATCTTTCGCGGAGGTCCAAAGGCTCACAGAGTCGACTTGACCGAATTACTCTTTACATGGGGGAGCATTATCATCAGCCCGAAATCACCATGGAGAGGGTGTCCGAGGAACTGGGCATCAGCGTATCCTATCTCAGTCAGCTCTTTAAGCGTCATTTAAATACATCCTTTGTTAAATACCTCACGGGAATCCGCATGGAGAAAGCCAGGGAGATACTGACCCATCGTGATGACCGCATCGTAGAAGTGGCAAGCCAATGCGGGTATAAAGATGTGTATTATTTCAGTCACAGTTTTAAAAAGGCAGTGGGGGTATCCCCCAAGAAGTTCCGTGAAGAAATCCATTCTAGCTAATCTATCCATAGAGCAGAATATTCTCTTTTCCACTCTGACCATCGTGCTCAGTGTTCTTCTGGTTTCCAATCTTTTTTACTACCTCTCCTTTTCCAAACGCACCGATTCGCTGGTGGCATCCCAGTCCAGGGAGATCAACAAACAGGTTCTTTTTAACTACGAGATGTATATCAACAGCGTCATTGAGACGTCCAATTTTGTGCAGCTCGCCCTGTTCAACCGGGATCTGGATGAACAGGCCGATGAGCTGGAAGAGATCTTTCAGAACAATGTAGCCATCAAGGGCGATGTGGTCTCCATCTTTCTCTTTGACCTGGAAGGAAACAAGATTATTGGAAACAGTCCTGGAAATTTCCGTTTAGAATCGGTCAGTCAGCGGGACTGGTTTCTCAATCCTCTGAGCAACCGCCATATCTTTCATTTCTCTTTTCCCCACCGGGAAAGCCTGCATCTGAACAGGGAAGAGCAGCTAATATCGGTGAGCAAGCAGGTGGAATATATACGGAATAAAGAGAGACTCCGGGGTGTTCTGTTGATTGAGCTTAATTTCAGCACTCTCACTGACCTGGCAGAGAAAACCAATCTGGGAAGGGGGGGGCATATACTGATTCTGGACGATCAGGGCAGACTGGTATATTCCTCTGAACCAAACCAGGATCTGACAAGCCAGAGTGCAGATAAGGCCCGGGAATTGATTCTCGGCGGCAGACTGATTCGGCTGAACTCTCAGCAGATGTACATGAATCTCAACACCTTGGTGCATACC
>JAQICO010000084.1 GCA_027858495.1 Spirochaetaceae bacterium | reverse complement strand
ATTTATATCCATTGCCAAATAAGTCTTAAAAGGCCGCTGGATGAAATTATAAGTTCTGCTATGATTTTTCTCATTTTCCTTCTCCCGCAGAAATCATTATAAATCCCCCAAAAGCAGCGTTGTCCTGGGTTATTTTTACCCTGTCTCTCATTGTGATAAACTGATGCCGATAGGCTTCATAGAAATCGAAGCTGGGTTTTGGTGAATATTTAAGTCCCTGCAATTCAAAATAATTAATGGCCATTTTTGTGGTGGTGGGTTTGATGAACACTTCCTCGGTGGGTTTAAAATAGAAGGGTGCGATGGTGATAAGGGTCCATTTCGCCATTTTATACTGACCCAGGATATCCACCATGGTATCAAAACCGAATTCGCGGTCTCCGTATAGAAATTCTTCCAACCCCTTTACCAAAAGCATCTTTTCGTCGCCGTTGATGGATTTAGAAAAATCCCGGAATTTAGGTTTTTCGAAGAGAGATACCATGGAGGATTGACTGACTATTTTTACCCAGTTTTCCATTAGGGTATCCGGGTTTAAAAAAGCATCTCTTTGAAAAAACTCTTGGGCCATGGCCATCATCTTTTGAGGTTTATGTTTTTTTTCAATGACATTCATCTGATCATCGGCAATACCCTGCGGATAGAGTTGGTAGAAATGTTTTTTAGCCTCTTTCAGGCGCTGGATGTTCAATTTTGCTCCTCTGTCTCTCGCCATGTCTATTGGTTTTTCTTAAGAAATTCCTGGAATATAACCTGGCTCCCGTTGAATTATTTTTGTTCTTGGATAACTCAGAATTATTTCCTCATGGGCTGCCATGGCTTCTTCTCCTGATAAATTTCCCAGGGCTAGAGGGAGTACAAAATGTGAATCATCGGCCCCTTGGGAAGAAACACAATTAGGGCTTTCGGGGCAAGGAGGTAAGATTCCGGTAATCCAAGGTTCCTGGGCTGATAGATTCGCAGCTAACATAAAAAATAAAAGGGTATATCTCATAGACCTAAGATAATGAATACAGTACTGGAAATAAAGAATTTTAAGACCATTCTTTACCCCATTCCCCTTGAAATAGAAAACTGGACAACTCTTGCCTTACCGGGGGATTCTCATCCCGCTCTCTATAAATATCTGGAAGCTCATCCTCATAGCCATAGTAGCCCAGGGCAATGGCTATTTTTGCCTGGTATCCCTGGGGAATGGAGTATTCCTGTTCAATCCGTTCAGCAAGAATCCCCGTCATGGGATGGCTATGTATTCCCATCTCTGAGGCCTGCAGCATGATGTGACTGTCCGCTAATCCCAGGTCATGCATCGCGGCCTGATTATCCTTACCGTTCTGTTTAAATGTGGTTGAAGCTATACCAAATACCAATACAGAAGCAAATTTTGCCCAGCCTTGATTGTATTCGCTAAGGCAGGATAGGGCTTTTTGGAATTCCTGGCTATGTTGTCGCTGGGCAATAACATATCTCCAGGGTTGTTCATTAAAGGCCGAGGGCGCCCAGCGGGCAGCTTCAAAGATTTTTTCTAGATCTTCCGTTGATATTTCTCTGGAAAGGAATCCGCAGGGGCTCCAACGCTGGTCTATGGCTTTCATAATGGATAAATCACTTCTTTTTTTCATAGTTATTTCCTTCTCTTAGTTATCATCTAAAACTTCCAGTCCCTTCATATGAGAAATCTCCCCCCAGCTATCCAAGGTCCAGCCGCTCTGTTGTGAATATGAAAAGCGGTTTATCGCCCCGTTAAACAGGGAAAAATGGCGAGGTTTATCTTGGGGCAGGCCAAGGACCTGGCGGAACAGGCCCTGCAGTACTCCTCCATGGGTCACCACCAGTAGGGTTTCTCCCCCATGTTTTCTGGCGATTTCTTCCAGGGCTGTCACACTGCGCTGCTGCCGCTGCCGGGCACTCTCACCCTGGGGTAGAATATAATCGGGATCTTCCGAGATAAAGGATTTCCATTCCTGGGGATACTGCTCTTTGAATTGCTCTTTTGTTAAACCCTGCATGATTCCTAAATGTCGTTCTCTTAATCTTGGATCCTGGGTGATGGTCATGTCCTTAGATTCTGCGATAATTAGGGCTGTATGGTAGGCTCGCCCGAGATCGCTGGAGTAAATTTTATCCAGATAAATATTACTGAAACCCTGGATCAAACACTGGGCTTGAGCCTGTCCAGTTTCACTGAGCGGGCTATTCAGCTGGCCCTGTTGCATGGCCTGTTTATTCCATTGAGTTTCTCCGTGACGTACTATATATAACAGTGTTTTTGGTTTTGACATTTCATGCTCCTTGGACATTTTTACAAACAGGCTCAGGGCTTATTCTTTGCTATATTTTTCCTGTGCAGCCAGGTAATCCCTATGGCTAATATGATAAATACAACTAGGTATATCAAGCTGAATCCTTCTTGCCTGTGTAATAGCAAATAAGCGGGGGGTAAACTCCAGGCCGTAGATATAGAGGCAACAAAGGGCTTCCGGGTGAAATATAATAGGGAAATAAAAACCACAAGACAAATTGGAGCGGCTAGCGGGATAAGAGCGCTTACAGCACCTGCGGAGGTAGCAACGGCCTTTCCGCCCTTAAAGCCAAACCAAAGGGGAAAACCATGCCCCACGGCCAGGGAAACAAATAGGGCTAATCTTAGAATTTCCCAGGATTGTACAGTCCATTGTTCCTGGATATTCCACGGCTGTGTTATCAGCCCAAGAAAAAAAACCGGAAGAAAACCCTTGGAAAAATCCAATAGAAAAACTACCAATGCCGGCTTCCATCCGAAATTCCTATACACATTGGTGGCTCCTGCATTGCCACTGCCAAGGTCTCTTATATCCTGTTTAAATATCCATCTGCATAGGATAATGGAAAAGCTTATTGAACCAATCATGTAGCCGGCAACGCTAACAATGATAAAGGGTATCACCATGGAAAATCTCCTAGAGCCTAGTACCTTGTTAACAAAGTAGCTATTATTTTTTAGGCGGCCAAAGAATCAGCAGACTGGTTTTAGCTTTGTAATCCCTGTATTCTTTTTTCTCTCCATATTTTTTATCGGCAGCTTCTTCCAGTAGAGGTATACCGCTTACAAAAAGAAGCAGAAGTGTAATGAATGTAGGGCCAATTATGGCGATCCATTGTAAATCTCCAAGGCTGGGCGCTACTACTATAAATAGCCCCCACCAGACCAATATTTCTCCTAAATAATTTGGATGGCGTGACCACTTCCAAAGACCCTGACTCATCCTATGATCCCTGTTTTTCATTTTAAAATTGAATTTCTGCATATCGCTGATTGCTTCAATTAATAATCCAATAATAAAAAGGCCTATTCCAATGTAGGAGGCAATCCCCAGGCTTGGGTTGGTTCCCCCGTTGAGAAATAGCGTTGAAGGCAGCATGATTACCCAGACAGCAATCATCTGAAGAATCCAGAATTTGGCAAACTCCACCACGTTTCCGCGTCGTTCATCAAAACGGTCATCCTTGCCAATTTTTAGAATCCTGTAAAAAAGATAACTTCCCAACCTTAATGCCCAAAGCATTATTCCCAGGGTTATCAATAGGGGCAGCAAGCGAATTGTGTAGCCTCCGGTCAAATACATCAAAGGCGCTAATATAAAAAAGGTTAAACTGTAGGTGAAGTCTGTCACCTTATCTGTTTTAAAGACTGCCGCAAAGATAAAAAAGAAGATGTTCAAGGCGGAACTGATTAAGAGTGAGGCTACTACGGGGTTTTGGCTAATATAAGAAAACATTAAAATCCTCCATAACTATAATAATGGTTTGCATGGGTTGTGAAAAAATAAAGGGAGCCAATAAAAATACTATCATTAGATTTAACATTTTTTTCTTCATATATACAAATTAGTTCATTATATTAGAGAAGGCAAATAATATTTTACAGGCAAAGCTATATGAGTTAAAGTTATGGAAGTTTTTTTTGAAAATAATTATCCTTTAAGAAAGGTTCCATTTAAGATGAGGAGTTTCTTAAACTCAAAGGTTATTGGAAATATCAGTTGTTTAAAAATAAGGATGTATGTATGTCAGGTAATAACATAGGCGGATTACAGATTTATCACAGCTTTCTCCGAGGATATAATAATATGGTAGAGCATAGAGAGTATATGAATCGTATCAATGTTTTTCCTGTGGCCGATGGAGATACGGGGAATAATATGCTGCAAACCCTAAAAGGTATAGTTTCGGGTGTTAAACCCCAGAGGTCTGCCTCTGCCGTTTTAGAAGCCATGGCTGATTTGGCTTTACAGGGTTCCAGGGGAAATTCAGGTATTATTATTTCTCAATACATCAATGGTCTTTCTTCCAAGGTAACCCAGGATTCTCTGGCCCTGGAGGATTTTTCCAATCTGTTGAAAGAAGCCGTGAATGATGCCTATGAGGCCATGGAAACGCCCCAGGAAGGAACCATATTAACAGTGCTTAAATCCTGGGCCCATGGATTATATTCTGCCAGCAAAAAAAGCAACCCTGTTAGTCAGGCGTTCTCTTCGGCCTTGAATAGTGCAAAGGAGGCTTTGAGCAAGACTCCTGAGCAGCTGAAGGTACTCAAGGACAACGGAGTGGTCGATGCAGGAGCCTGGGGATTGGTGTGTTTTCTAAAGGGTATTGATGCCATGGGAAGGCATGGCCTATTGCCACTGTCCTATAGAAAACAACTGGATTTCAGCAAGGAACTTCCCCCAGCAGAATCCCTGGCCCATATGCACGATCCGGTGCCCACAAAAAGATATTGTACCGAGGTACTACTGGAAAATTGTTTGGTGGATACGCCCTATCTGAAGGACCTTTTGCGGCCCTTGGGAGATTCTCTGGTGGTCAGCCAGGGCAAAAGGCGTACTCGAATTCATATTCATAGCAACGATCCCAGCGAAATAGTGCGGGCTCTGCAACCCCTGGGATCCCTGGTGGAACAGAAGGCCGATGACATGATCCGTCAAAGACAGACCTCCCATCACCGGTTGAGCGATGTAGCGGTGATCACCGATTCCATAGCCGATATTCCTCTGGATATTCAAGATAAGTATCAAATTCACATGCTGCCCATAAGATTATTATGGGACGATGAAGAATATCTGGACCGTATCACCATTACCCCCGGGGAATTTTACCGTCTTCAGGCAGAACGGACTAGTTTCCCCGGCAGTTCGGTACCCGAGGCTGCCCGGGTGGAGTTATATTTTCGCGGACTTTTGGATCATTATAAAGCCCTGGTGGTAATTTCAGTGGGCAAAGTCCTAAGCGGTACCCATCGTCAAATGACTCTGGTCGCAGAAAAAATTAACAGTCAGGAAAAAAAGTCTGTTTTTGTGGTGGACAGCTGCCTGAACTCCGCGGCCCAGGGATTATTGGTCCGTGAAGTGGCCAAGGCTGCCATGGAAGGGCAAAGCCAGGAAGAACTGTTGTCTCTGGCGGAAGCCCTGAAGAAACGTATAAAAATATATGTGAGTGTAAGTACCTTTAAATACATGGTAAAGGGCGGTCGTGTGAGCCCCTTGAAGGGATTGTTAGCTTCTATGATGAATCTAAAACCCATTGTTTCCCTGGATGAACAGGGCAAGGGGATCGCCTTTGAAAAGGCCTTCTCTCAGAAGGGTCTATTTAAAAAGATTGCAAAGATTATTCAGAAGACCCAGGATGAGCGGGGCATAGAACGTTATATACTGGTCCATGCTCAGGCTTTGGATAGAGCCCAGCTCTTCGGTGATATCCTGCGGAAGATCACCGGAAAAGAGCCCGATTATATCGGTGAAATCTCTCCTATCGTGGGTATGCATTCCGGCCAAGGGGCCGTTGCTATAGGAGTTATCGAATCACAGTTGCCGTCCCTTTCCTGAATCGCTTATCTCAATGAGGGTTTTAGGGTAGGGTTCCATCAGTTGTTGAGACAATAGGTATTCATTACCATGTTGAATGGACCATCCCTTTAACATGTTCAGAGCTACGGACAGAGGGATTCTTTCGTCCCGGTAATCCTCGAGTAATTCCTTGAAAAATGCCTTTTCATCGGATTTTAGCAGCTGTTTAAACCCTCCAAATGCATGGTCTAAGACATTGATCATACTGTTGTGTTTGAAGGGCGATGAGAAAAGCAAATCCATTTCAATACGATAAAGCTTTAGCATTTCTTGAAATGCTTGCCCTTCATGGTTGGCCACCACTTTGCCCATACGGCGCATGGCCGCCTGGTTATATCCAAGAAAGAGCAGCTTATGCCGGCTGTGGAAATTCACCAGATCCTTCAGGCTTTTTATTTGATGAAATCGGGCTGATGTATAAACGTGAATCAAAAAATGTCCTCTCAAGGCAAAGTTATGCAGCCTTCCTTCCTCTTCCATGGCCACCCCCGGGAAGTCCTGGCTCAAGCGCTGAGCAAAGAGGCCCTGGCCCCGTTGGGCCGGCTGTTTTCCATCTATGTCCATCCCGGTTGTTAATGCAAAATAAACCATCTTAGCAATTTACCGGGTCAATCCAGTTTAAAAAGTAGAAGATTGCCAATTCGGGATTTTCAGGTTATTATTCCACATGAAAAAAAAGTTCCCGCCATTGGTCAAGTCAATGGTAATGCTGCTTCATAAGCCTTTCCTGCAGATCTTTGCTGTGATTATACGTTTTCCAATCTATATATATCTGCTTTTTACATCCCGACTAACCATTAAAGGCCGGCGGAATATCCCCGGATGGACCAAGCCCTACCTTCTAATGGGCGATCACGGTAGTTATTTAGACCCCTTTATCACTTCAATGGGAACCCTTCGCCCCATCCATTGGATAGCCGCAGATGGTAATTTTAGAAATGGAGTTATGCGTTTTTTGATGATTTTTCTCGCCGGGGCTATCGCAAAAACCAAGAATCATTCGGACATGAAAAGTCTTATGGATATGAAGGCCGTTGCATCTTTAGGTGGGATCATTGGGCTTTTTCCCGAAGGGGAGATGACCTGGCACGGACGGAATAAAGCCCTTGTACCAGGTACGGAGAAACTGATTCGTTTTTTAAAAATCCCCGTGGTCTATTGTCATATGCAGGGAGTCTATCTTTCCAGACCACGGTGGAGTACCAAGGCCCGCCCCCGGAAAATGGAAATTCGTTTTGAAACAATTATTACTGGTCATGAGGCCGCCACACTGAAACTTTCTGAAATCAGAGATCGTCTTAAAAAGGCGGTTATCTACGACGAATATGCCCTGCAGCAACGGGATCCCCGCCCATTGAAGGGGAAACATCTTGCAGAGGGGCTGGAACGCTTTCTTTTTATTTGTCCCCATTGCCGCGAAATGGATTTTTTAGAATCCCGGGGTATGAACCTCCATTGTACCAACTGCGGTTGGATCATGGAGGTCAATCATCTGGGATTCCCCTCAAAGGCAGACCCCTTTGAGGATTTTTACCAATGGGACCTCTGGGAGCAGCGTCAACTGCTGAAACTGTCCCAGCAAGAGCCATCGGTTTATTTGCAAGATCAATGCTCACTCTATTGCGGCCGGCCCAAGAGACGTTCCACCTTGCAGGGCGTTGGAAAGGCGGTACTCCATGGAGACCGTATAGTTTTTCATGGCAGTTCCATTCAATTTCTCTTTCCTCTGGAGCAGATAACCGGATTAAATGTTTTCAAATCCGGCTATGTGGAATTCCTTTTTAATAAAATGCAGTATAGAATAGCCCTTGAAGCTGACCATCCATCGGGATACAAATGGGACATCATGTGCCGTATCCTCATGGGGCAGTGGAAGGATCCCGAGGAGAGCTGCGATGAGTCAGAATAAATTTGTCTATCTTTGGAGAGTCTTTAATCAGACTCTCTGGTTTATACCCATGAGAACAATATTAAACCCAATATTAAGATTATTATTTAATGTGCATTATCAGGTGGATAAAGATGTCCGTCGGGTAATTAGGAAGGGCTGTATAGTATTGCCCGTTCATACCATTAGTTACGATCCCATTCTAATAGCCTGCGGTCTAAGAAGACCGGTTCACTGGGTGGCCACCGAAGCAATCTTCCGTAAGAAACTATTGGGAGCCTTTATGCGGGATTGCTGCGGCTCCATCCCTAAAACGAAAAATCGTTCGGACATGGAAATGCTCAAGATGCTCCAGGCCTATGCTTCCATGAACCGTCCTGTGGGGATATATCCCGAAGGTCAGCAAACCTGGGACGGTAAGGGACTTTCACCCATGGCCGGTACTGATAAACTGATACGATTCCTCAAGCTCCCAGTTGTTTTTGTTAATACCGAAGGAGGATATTTAACCCTTCCTCGTTGGACTAAAAAAGCACGAAAAAATAGAATCCTTTACCGTGCTAGAGTTGGAATAACCGCTGAAGAGGTTAAAACCATCAAGGTAACCGAAATTCGTCGACGTTTGGATGAATTCCTTGATTATAATGATTATGAGATGCAGAAACAGCGCAAGATTCCCCTGAAAAGCAAAAAGAGGGCAGAACATTTGGAGCTGACTCTTTTCACCTGTCCAAGCTGTAAAAAACTGGGTAGCTTGATTTCCAAGGGGAACAACCTTTCCTGCAGTCATTGTAATTATTCAGCCGACGTGGACAAATACGGGTTTTTTATGAATAAAAATCAAAGTCCCTATTTTCCTACTCCCGTGGAATGGAACAGTTGGCAGCAGGAATCTCTTGTTGAATATTTGAAAGATAAACCCCCCGAAGATCTCCTTATCGAAGATGGTCAGGTGGATTTATATACCAGCCGTAAAAGACGCCCCTTGGTAAAGGTGGACAGTGGAAAAACCCTTTTATATTCAGATCGATTGGAATTCCATCCGGACAAGGGAGAACCTAGAGTCTTTAATATGCGGCAGATTACGGGATTTAATGTTTTTAAACAGCAGTCCACCGAGTTCTACTACGAACAGATCCTATACCGCCTTCAGTTCACTTTACCACAGAGTTCCGGATATAAATGGTTGTCCATGGTGGATGTGCTGAATACCATGGCTGATGCCCTGGATCAGGGTGCTTAGATATTTGTTTGTGGGTAAATGCTAAAAAGATCGGTTAGTTTGGTCCGTTCTTATCTTTCTGATTTTTGAAAAATACCGGGCCTTCATATGCTCTTCAAAGCTTTCATTATCGGCATATTCCATTCCGAATATTGGCTGCCAGAGCTCTTTATCTTCCATACAAAGATAAAAGAATACCTGGTCCTGCCATTCTCCCAGTTCGTCCATGGCCAGTTGGAATAATTCTTTTTTCTGCTCAAAAGGATAGGAATATTTCCCGGCGATCTCCTCCATGGGCATACGCAGAATGGCGCTTTGAAAATCCCTCTGACGAATTTTCTTGAGTACTGGCTTAATGTATGTCAGAGTCCCAAGACTTATAAGAACCACTTCTTCCGGGCGGAATTCCCCTTTAATCCGCCGGAATAATTCAGTATAATCCCGCCGCCAGTTTTTATATCTCACCATGGGATGAAAATGAAAGCCCACGGGAATACCCCGGTCCGCACAGGTCCTGGCCGCCGTCAGCCGTTCATCCAATGTGGCACTTCCTCTTTCCTCCTGGGTAATGATATCCGGGGTGTTGAGTGACCAGGTAAAGAGCATATTGTAGGGTAGCTCCTGCTGCTCCAAGGCCCAGGATACATTGGCCGATTTAGTTTTTAGTTCCAGGATTACATTTTCATGATCCTTGGCAAAATCCCTTAGATTATCCAGCAGTCCCTGGCGGTTGCCCCACATTAAGGAATCTGAAGATTGCCCGGTGCCGATATGATAGGTCTGTTGGGGATCCAGCTCCAGTGCCTGGAGTTTCTCCTTTAAATTGCCATGGAAGGAAATTTCCCCCTGGCTATAGAACGATTGAATGGAGCAGTAGCTGCAATCGTAACCGCAGCGGAATACCGCATCCAGGGTAAGCAGATTGCAGCAGCGGGTTTTCTCCGAGGCCACAGGGCAGCTGCCAAGTATATTCCGTTGATCGGTGATTTCCACAAAGTGTAGTTTATTGTCTTGGGTTCCTGGGATTTCTTCGGCCTTATCCGAGATATCCCCCGCCTTACCAGAGGAATCAGCAAGATTTTTATGGCTCTTTTGTGTCTCAGGACTATTATAATCCTGGCCCAGGGCGGCTAAATGCCGATGATATTCCCTGATTTTGGATAAAACAACCCGGCGTAGATCCTTGCCCTTCAGCTTTTCTGTGGGCGGCTGCCAGGCGATCCGGGCGGAGGGCTCCTGCCACATTTGAATATCCCTTAACAGAATAATCAGCTGCTGCTGTTCTGAAAAACTAAGCCGGTAGTTCTCCCTAAGTACAGCGACGAATTTCTGATCTTCCTTTGTCAGTAGAGAAAAATAGGGATGTTGCTGAAGGTCGATCATAGATCACAGGCTAAACAAAAAAAGGTCCTTTGTCAAAGAAATATATAGCCGTAGGGTATTATTGAGCCTTAGTCAAAAAAACATTGCTGAAGGATATTAAAAAGCTTTTGTCAAAAAATATCGCTGAAGGAAAATAAGTCTCAATTAAGGGATAAAGTATCCTTCAGCAAAATATGGATCGAAAAATTATTTGGTGGTCAGGTTATAAACCCCGTCCCAGTTATCCTTGGGTGGTTTTTTCAAATAATTTTTACTGCGTTCTACATAGACCGACGGAGTGGCATCATCGGGGAAGGATTCACTGTAAATCCCAAAGGATTTTATGGCTTCTTCCCATTTCCGTGCCCGGAAGAACTCCATGGACCGTTCAAATGCTGCAACCTGTTCCCGCAGTTCCGGGGTGGCAAGGGCCTTTTCTTCTATAATATTGTATAGCTGTACCGGCTCATTGATTCCCACTACCCTTACCTTATCCAAGGGCCGGGCAATCACATCATCCTTCACCAGGTTATAGGTGTAGTGGCTGCAGAGCATCCAGGTATTATACTGTTTATTAACCCCTTCCAGACGGGCGGCAAGATTTACCGCGCTGCCCATGATGGTGTAGTCCATCTTTCTTACGGTACCCATGTTACCCACAACCATATTTCCGGTATTGATACCTATACGGGTGAGCAGCGGAGAGGGGCTGAGTTTAGGTTCCCTAAGGAATTCACTGTTCAGCAACGTTTCCACTTTTTTCATCTGCAGAGAACTGAGTACCGCTGCAAGGGCATGGTTTTTTAAATCGTGGGGTGCGCCAAAAAAGGCGATGATTGCATCCCCCTCGAATTTATCGATGGTTCCCTTGTGGTCCAGAATAATATCGCTCAATGCAGTGAGGTATTGATTTAGAAGCTGAACCAGTTGGGACGGAGTAAGTTGTTCGGAAATGGTAGAAAAACCCCTTACATCGGTGAAGATGGCGGTGAGTTCCTTTTCCACTCCGCCCAGACCAAGTTTGCTTGGGTCATCCAGTATACTGTCGATAACCTCGGAGGACAAATATTGTCCAAAGGCATTTTTAATATAGCTTTTTTCACGGCTTTCCAGCAGGAATTTAACCACTAAGATAATGATCGATGTTAAAATGGAGCTGATCAGGGGAAACATCATTCCCGGGTAAATTCCCGTAAGACGGAATAACATGGTCAATCCGGTCATGATAACTAACCACACAAATACGGATACACCGATGGAGCGCCAGGATTTACCATGGCTTAGAATATATACCATCAAGGAGGACAGCAATAAACCGATTAATATGGATATCCATAGGGGGGTATCGTCGATGAAGTCTTGCTCAAGTATGGTGTTGATTACCGCACCGTGTAGGCCCATGTTCATATACTGGGATTCAAAGGGGGTTACCCCAATATCGGTGGTGGACTCTCCGGTGTAGCCAAGTACTATGATGCTGTCCTGAATGCTTTCCAGAATGTCAGCGCGCAGTTCCTGTATGGCCTTGTTGAGCTGTCTTAATTCTTCAAAGGCCAGGGGAATGCTTTCCAGATATTCTGCAGCTCCGGCCCGTTCTTCCTGGGTAAATCCCTCTTCGTTGACAATCCAGTTTAATTCATCAAGAACATCATTCTCCAGGGAGCTGTCCAGCAGGACATCCAATAATCTGAAGCCCTCGTTGCGGATCTCCCGGTACTCCTGAGCGCTGAGCCCGGAAGAATCTTCCAGGGCTGCCTGAAGGTAATCATCGGCATAGTCGAATAAATCCAGGGGGTCTTCTCCGGTATACATGGCCATGACTCCCCAGTTATGCAACTGATTCAGGTTGTAGAGGATAGAGTCGAGGTACAGATCGTGGGTGATAAACTGCAGAAAGGAAATATGTCTAAAGCTGTCCAAAAAGCTTTCATGGGGCCAATTGATATACATACGCCCATCACTGCTCAGGGGAATTGAAAAATCCTCCATGGCACCGTACTCGGGATGGGTGATATTCCTCATTACCAGTTCTCTGGGGGTTATCTTGTAGGATTCAGGCTGAAAGAGCTGTAAAATCACCGCAAATCCCAACTGGGGATAATACTGGTCCTTCCAGTTGTATAGCAGGTCGATCTGCCGACGGACACCATCCTCATCGATATGTACCCGGGGGAAACCAAGGCTCAAAGCCCGGCTGCTAATAGGATATATGGAGGGGCGGATATCCTCTGCGGTGGAAATGGGATTTGTACCCTCCACAATCACGGGGCCCACTTGATGCTGGGCTGCAAAATCTCGGATCTCCTGACCCTGGAATTCGTCCACTTCCCCCTGCATCCCCACGGTGATAATAGCCTTAGCCAAGAGGCCCAACCGCGCCCCGAGATATTCATCCTTATCCAGTACCACATGGTTAATCTGGGCCAAAAGCTGATCTTCCAGACCCTCGGTGTGGGTCCAGTAA
>JAQICO010000391.1 GCA_027858495.1 Spirochaetaceae bacterium | reverse complement strand
ATATTTCTTTTATTAACCACACTTATGGTTTTCCTATCCTGTGTCAGTGAAAACAACCGCAACTATTCCGGTGAATACCCCGTAGAACTAACCTTAACCTCGGGCAACCGTGCCTACCTTATGGAATCGATCCCTGGATTGGGGTTTTCCGATAGAGGGGGAAAAGCAGATGTTATAATTCAAATTGAAGAAGAACAACAATTCCAGACTATGCAGGGTTTTGGGGCCTCCCTTACCGATGCATCGTCCTGGTTAATATATAACCATCCCCAACGGGATGAGATAATGACCATGCTTTTTTCCAAGGAAGAAGGAATTGGTATCAACTACCTTCGACAACCCTTGGGTGCATCGGATTATTCCCTAACTTGGTATACCTATGATGATGTTCCAGGAGATGAAAACCTGGAGCATTTTTCCATTGCCCATGATGAAGAATACATAATACCTCTATTACAACAGGCATTAGAAATTAATCCCGATTTGAAAATTATGGGAACTCCATGGTCTCCTCCCGGCTGGATGAAGGAAGGTCAAAAATATGGAGAATTGGATTTGATTCAGGGATTTCTCAATAAGGATTATTACTCTCTTTATGCAGATTATCTGGTGAAAGCGCTACTAGCCTACAGAGAACATGGCATAGAGTTTGATGGCTTAACCGTACAAAATGAACCCCTGAATTTTTCAGCAACCTGGCCCAGTATGTATATGTCTTCCGACGCACAACGCAGCTTTTTAACCTATCTCATTCCAAAGTTGGAAGAAAATAACCTGGACCCTAAGATTTTGTTATTCGATCATAACTGGGATAACCCTGCTTACCCCAGAGATGTGCTTGATTTTATGGCTCCCGAGATGATGGACCATGTATATGGAGCCGCCTTCCATGGATACAATGGTTCAGCCGAGGGCCAATCGCTCTTTAAAAATGATTATCCAGAGATGGGTGTATTCTTTACAGAACTCACCGGTGGAAAATGGAGCCATGCCTTCAATGCGAATCTGATATGGAACTATAAATACCTCTTTATTCCCGCAACCAGGAACTGGGCAGAAACAATTATTCTTTGGAATTTAGCCTTAGACAAAGAAGGCGGACCCAATATACGGCAACCGGCGAGCACGCCCTGGGATATTTGCCGTGGAGTATTAACCCTGGATATTGAAAACAATCAAGTTTTCAAAGAAGTTGAATACTATGTCATCGGGCAAATGAGCCGCTTTGTATTACCCGGTGCGGTGAGAATCCAGTCCTCTCAAAATGATTCACTGCTAACGGTAGCCTTTATAAATCCAGACGGCAGTAAGGTGCTGGTTGTGTTAAATAAAGATCCCGAGTATCGGGAAATGGAAATACAATGGCAGAATAAATATTTGTCCTACACTATGCCACCAGTATCTGTGGGGACCTTTGTATGGGAGTAACGATTCTATCGGACCAAAAGAGGGGAAAAATTATGCAAATAAGAATAATGATAACCGCACTATGTTTATTGACAGTGATGGGCTGCAGCACCGCCGCCAATGAGAATTCACCGGAGGATACCCAGATAGATCCAGTCATTGCAGAAGAAGAGAAGGATATATACCCTGTTATCGACAATCCCTTCCTCCCCCAAGAAACTTCCATGGTGAATATTTGGCAAACCAATGGCGATGAATCTAAAAAACTGGTAATGTCTCAAATACCCCTGAATCAAGGACAGGCACCTCAGGAGAATCGTATAACCATTCAACCAGATGTAACCTATCAGATTATAGAGGGATTTGGAGCAGCCTTGACCGATAGTTCTGCTTATTTGATCTACAACCATCCTCAAAGGGATGAAACAATGGAGACTCTACAAAAAGCTTCAACCTTCAAATAGGAGATAGTTGGTTTACCCATGTACTTCCAGGAAAATCAGTAGCCACCTTTGTGTGGTAGAATTTCATACTAAATGCCTTAACAATGGTGATGACTTTTATTAAACCCATTGAAAAGGAGATTATTCTTGCATATCCCGCCCAATCTATTATGATAATAATATAAAT
>JAQICO010000186.1 GCA_027858495.1 Spirochaetaceae bacterium | reverse complement strand
CCTGAAGGTTTCCCTCTTTTATCTGACGGTTACATTCTACGGTCAAATTGTAAAACTTTGTAAAACCTAGATAACCAGTGATACCTTTTAAATCATGTATTATCTGGAAAGCCTCTTTATTTTTTCCTTGCTGGAGCTTTTTTTCCAATCGGTCAGGTACTGATGCGTATCGTTTGCTGAAATCCGTCAGAGCGGAGAGGAAGGCTTCATCTTCTTTCCAGATATCAAGACCCTGCTGTATATTGATTCCTGGAATTTCTCGGGGAAGGTAACCGGAGTTTAATATCGATATTTGCGGAACATCAGGGGGGATGTTTACCTTAGGTTCACTTCTTTCCGGGGGAATTAAATACTCCAATAAATCAAATAGCATATTGAAATCAATTGGTTTACCTATAACACCGTCGAAACCCGCATTGCTGTAATTATTTTTATCCTGGGAAGTTATACTGGCCGTTATAGCGATAATTACAACAGGAGTCCTGTGGTCCCCTTCCATTTTTCGGATTCTTTTGGTGGCTTCCAGACCGTCCATCCTAGGCATATGGATATCCATCAGCACCGCATCATAATCTCCATGGATTACTTTTTTTATGGCACCGTTTCCATCCTTTGCAAATTCCACCCTGTGCCCTTCCTTTACAAGGCGAATCTTCGCCAGGGTTCTATTGGCCTCAATATCCTCCGCCAAAAGAAGAGAAAATCTCCGAGGATTATTTCGCTCTTGATTCGCTTCATCAATAAACTGGGTACGACAATCCTCGGTGCATTCCTCCTCTGGGTATATATCCGGCAGGGTAAAGGAAAAAACGGAACCCTTTCCAAATTCGCTTTTGAGTTCGATTTCCCCTCCCATGAGCTCTACAAGTTCTTTACTTATTGTCGTTCCAAGACCGGTACCTCCGAAACGGCGTACCATGGTTTCATCTCCTTGAGTAAAGGGATTGAAGATTTTATTTATCTGCTGTTCCGTCATACCAATCCCAGTATCTTCAACGGAAAAAAGAATATTGCCCTCTTCTTCCCTGAGACTAAGGCTTACCGAGCCTTTTTCTGTAAATTTTACGGCATTCCCGAGAAGGTTAATTAAAACCTGCCTCAGGCGATTAGAGTCTACAATAATACATCTTTGTAAATTCCCTGGAAGATTAAGCTCCAAATTAAGGGCCTTTTCTTTGCATAAAAAATCCATGGTATTCATTATGGATTCCAGAAAATGAGGTAGGTAGCAATGCTTTTTATTCAATTCCATTTTTCCAGATTCAAGTTTACTGATATCCAGAATATCATTTATCAGCTCCATGAGGATTCCCGCGGATTCCTTTGCTGTTTTCAGCAAGGGTAGAATTTTTTTATCAGGGATATCTGCTTCCATGGCTAAATCGATGAAACCGATAATGGTATTCAAGGGTGTACGGATTTCATGGCTCATATTCGCTAGAAATTGAGATTTTGCCAGGGTACTGGAAATCGCCTCATCCTTGGCCTTGCGAAGTTCCTGTTCCACCTCTTTTCTCCGTTTCACTTCTTTACGCATCCGCCAGTTAAGAAAAATTACAAACAGAAGAATCATCAGCAGAGGAATGATGATTTCCAGAAGAAGCTCTATATTTACTCCCTGAACGTACTCAAGGGGGGAAACCCATCTGCGGTAAATCTCGTTTTTTTTGCTTTCGGGAATGGCTGATAAACCCTTCTGAATGATTTCTGTCAAAAGGGGCCAGTCGTCCCGCACAGCTATAGATTGATTATTAAAATAGGGGGTCTTTCCGGTGATGGATACATTGGAGATTCCCATTTCGTAAATGTAATAACTGGTGGTAATCTGGTTTCCAACAAAGGCATCCACTTCTTCATTGCTTAGAAGTTTCAGTGCTTCGCTGGGATTTGAAACTGAAATAAGCTGCATCTCCGGATAATCTCGTCTGAGCCATGTCTCAATGGCATATCCCGATACCACAGCAATGATTTTTCCTCTATGTTCCTCCAGCTTATTCATGGTTGCCATACCCTTTACTGAGAAAATCTTGATAGGGATAGATAGATAGGGTTGGGTGAAATTCAGGTACTCAGAGCGCTCCTGAGTAGGTGCAACACAGGAAAACATATCTATATTTTTTGATCTTGCCTCATGGAGCAGCTCTTCCCAGCTCAATCCTTCAACAATTTCGAAATCTATACCCAGAAGTATTTCCAGTTCCTTCAGGTAATCCATGGAAATGCCTCTGAATCTTCCATCGGCATCAAGGTATTCGATAGGAGCCCATCTCGGATCTGACGCTACCCGTACTATGGGATGCTCAATAAGCCAGGCTTTTTCTTCCCGTGTAAGGCCTATAGTATCCCAGGGATTGCTGATGGAATACCATCGGTGCAGAATCTGTTGTGCATCTTTGATACCTATTTGTTCCAACGTCTTGTCGATGATTTCTTTTAATTCCGGCCAGTCATCACGTACTGATGCAGCCACTTCAAATTCGTGCTTATAATCCAAAAAGGCTAATTTCACACCGGAAATGGCATTTTTATGGATCAGGTAATGTTCAAAACTAACCACTATTGCGATATCCGCACTGCCGTTGATCAATGCTGAAAGGGCTTCGATGGAAGAGTCTACCACCATGGGAATTACATCCGGCCCCATGGAATCCACCGTTTCTTTCAGCATCTGGACATTCCTGGGGTATGCGACTCTGTAATCTGAAAAATCCTCCAGGGAATTCAAAGTGATATTACTGTCTTCCCGGACGTAGGCGATGGGATAGACCGATTGAAAGGAGTTTGTTAAAAGTAATTTTCTTGCTGCGGCCTGGGGGGGCGTGGATGCCAGAAGCCCATCTATTTCACGGCGTTCCGCCCTTGCCAGAATACTGGTCCAGTTGTCTACTTCAATCCTTATTTCCACTTCCAGTAATTCTTCCATTCGGTGGAAAATTTCCGGGTATATACCGGTGACACTGCCGTCTTCATTGCGGATAAGCAGGGGTTCCATTTGATCGGTAAAACCCAGAGTGATCACCCGATGATTTTGAAGCCACTCCACTTCCTCCGGGCTAAGAAAGCCTTCCCTGTCTACATCGTCTATTGAGTGGATGATTTTTTGATATTCATTCTCTTCTACAGGGATATCCCGGCAGGCAAGACTAAGGAGGAGTAATAATATAGGAATGAATCGATGTAATTCAATCTTTCTACAATTCATGGGCATCCTGAATAATTTTTATGTCACTTTAAAAAGTTTAATGAATATGCCAAATAATGCAATAATCAGGATTAAATTTTAATGAATATGCCTTAGTTCGCAACAACCAGGAATATGCTGCCTTGGAATACAATGTTCAGGGATCGGCTCTAAGTATTAAAATATTTCCAAATCCACCTAATCCTGCCTATAATTAACAGGAAGGGCAGAATGAGCAATAAAAGTATAAAGAAGAAACGGGCAGAGAAAAAGTCCAATAAGAAATCCTC
>JAQICO010000023.1 GCA_027858495.1 Spirochaetaceae bacterium | reverse complement strand
CCAAACATAACTCCATCTTCATTGGTTGCCTCCGAAAGGCCGTCTGAATAGAGAACAATTTTTCTATCCGAAGAAATTTCCATTTCCAGGCAACTTTCGCTAATACCGGGCAATTGGTCATCTATCCCCAGAGGCGGCAGCAGCGAGGCCGTTTCTTCCATAAGTATCTGACCGTTTTTATTTCTAAAACTCAGAAGCTGGGTATGGCCAAGGTTATATATTTCAACCTTTTTACTCTTTAGGTTTACAAACATGAGGATCGCTGTAATAAAGACACCGTGGGGTGTTTGGTTATAGATGTAGGCATTAAGATTCTCCACAATCCATTGGGGTGGTTTATTCTTTGCCTCCTCCATACTGAAGAGAGCAAAGAAAGAGCTTAGAGTGATGGTGGATAGAGCGCCTGTTACCCCCTTCCCCGAAACATCAAAAATAGAAACCAGAGAAATATCCTGGTTTATTGGAGCAATATGATAAAAGTCTCCGCCAATGGACGAGGCCATTTGGTTATAGGGGGTAACCGAAAAGGGTAGTTGTTCGGGCATGCTTTTATTCAAGAGAAACTGTTGAACGTTTTTAGCGCTTTTTTCATCCAAGGCTTTCAGCTCATTTACGTAAAGAAGCAAATCGTTAAACTGTACCAGCCCAAAGTAACTTTTTTTGAAATAAATCATGATGTCGTTATCTTTATGATCCAGGCCCTTTTTTAAGGCGACTCGAGCTATTTGGAACACGTTCTCCATGGCTGAAAAACTTAGGTGGTCAAATTTGATATGTTTACGAATCTTATCATCACTAAAAAGAGAATTGCCCGTAGCTAAAATCTCATTACGATAAATAATACCGTAACCCGAATTCGTTTCCACTGGAATAGAGCTGTATGTAGGATTTTGTTCAAAAAGAGTTTTTGCATCAGAAAGAGTATACAGGGAGGTTATTGGATCAATGGAACAATCGGCTATCCTTCCTATCTGTGTCTCTTTAAACCTCTTGTTCAATTCTTTTTGTTGCATGAAATACTCCTATGTCAGTAGTTATGTTGAATATACTGTAATGAAGATTTTAACATCAGATGGAGGTCTGTAAAAGGAATATTTATTATTTCAGTGATTTCCTCGTTCTCGCATGGAAACTTCCAAAAATGGCTATCCCTTTAAATCGGATAAGTTTTCTAGGTCGTTCAGCCTTTGTCTGGTTGCTTATTGAGCCAAAAATAGGTATTCCTCCAGCCGATACTTCAATTTCTGGAGGAACTTTAACATCGATACTTCCAAAAATGCTGAGTCCTCGAATTTCTAATTTATCATGGGGAAATTCTGCATTACGCAGGTCCAGGGAACAGCTTCCGAATAGGGAAAAACAATTCACTTGTCGAGGTACGATCCATCGCCCCTTTCTGTCATTGCTACTGAATATGGCTATCAGAGTTTCATTTTCCTCCGGTCGATATTGGTACTCTTGACTGTATTTTTCCGTCTTTTCACTGGGAATATCTTCAAGAAGAGACAGGAGCGTTTCTTTGCTTTGGCAGTTGATCAGTTTTGCCAGGCGTTCTTCCAGCTGACCTAATGTTATATGCCCATGGGCGTAACCCCATTGCAGCCGCTTCTCCACCTCTTTCTGCAGTTCCTCCATGGGGGTATTTTGGTATTGATCGATAAGGGACATCTTTCTCTCCTCGTAGGGTATCTTAGCATATCTGCGGTTAATTATGTAACGGCCTAAGACCTGTCCTGAATGGGCAGAGCCACGGAGGATAGTCTTACACTTCCTCTTATTCATAAAACCGCATTATTCATAGGTCTGGTATGCCCGTGAATCATTCTTTAAGCCTGTTGGACCGTGTCTTTTTCACCAGTTTTTTCGGATGAATTACCCTTTTTCATTTTAGCTTTCAGTTGAACTAGTTCTTTTTCTAGCTCTTCGGCCTTTTCCAGGGACATCAGTTGGGATTCCAGGTCTGGTTTGTTCTGTATTTGGATATCAGATTCGGCTTCCATTCTCTCTATACGGTTTTCCAATTGGTCAAACCGTAATATGGCTTTGTTGCTGTCTGTTTCCCCGACCAGCGTATTTGCTCTTTTTGTTTCAACGGCATGGGCTGCCCGATGAATTAATATCTTTTGTTTTTGCAATACTTCTTTCAGCTTCTCTTCAAGTTTTACAACGTTAGCTTGAGTCTCAGAAATAATTTGTTGAGTATGTTCCTCTTCTTTATGCAAATAAATCAGGTCATTTTCAAATTGTTTTTTCACCTGAAGAGCATCCTTTGCCAGGTCATCCCTCTTTTTTGTCACCGCAGTTTGAGCTCGCAGAGTCCATTGGGCAACCTTGTCACTGTTATAGACTTCGTCCCGTTGTATCTTCTTTTTTAGGGATATCTTTTCCGCCAGAGAGGACTTAAGTTCCACCAGGGTGTCCTCCATTTCTCGTGCCATTAATTTTATCATCTTTTCCGGATCTTCAGCTTTATCCAATGCTGCGTTGATGTTTGAATTGATGATATACTTTGTTCTTGTAAAAAATCCCATATTCTTCCTCCATTGTTTCTGGTCAATTTTACCGGGATTTAGCCGGAAAGAACTCTATGCAATGGCCGTGCCAACTGTCGATAGAAGCAATAACCCCTATGTAGAGGGGAGAGAATCAATCCGCTTGAAGCTAATGGTTTTTTACACCCCAATAAACGGTTAAATATACCTCGACGATTCAAGGCAGGTAAGAAATCGGCCATTATTCTTTTCCCGAAATCCTGGAGAACCTTGACCCATCAGTCTCTCTGTGTTATGTTTTTTTCATCTTATTAAATGAAGTAAAAGGTGGTCTCATGGGGTTTTCAAAGCCAACAACGTTGGGGGTCGTCGCCTGTCCTGGTGGGGATAAATTCTCCAATGAAATCATCTCCCATCTAAAAACAATATATTATAGACGATTTGATAAAAAAGCTGCTTATATTTCAAAGCAATACGATATTCCCAGGGAAGATGTTACCAAGTGGCTTAACCGTGAAGACGATATGCACAGTCATAGGGTTTCTCCGGTGGGTAGCAGCGATACCTATCGCCATCCATCTTTTAAAATTCCCACAAAGTTTACCCGTTTTGCCAATGGTGAAGTTAAGGCTGAGATCCTGCATTCCGTGCGGGGTATGGATCTTTATATCGTGCAGGATGTGGAAAACCGCGGGGTTCTACGTTTTAGCGGTGGTGATGAACAGGCCTTCAGTGTAAATGACCATTTGATGACCCTGATTGTTACGGTTGATGCGGCCTTTCAGGCTGGGGCCCGACGGGTTTCTCTGGTTATTCCAACCTATCCATATAGTCGCCAGCATAAGAAAAAAGGCCGAGAAGGGTTGACTGCTTCAACTCTTGGCCGTCTGATGGAAGGACTGGGCGTTTCCAGGATTATCACCTTGGATATCCATTCAAAGGAAATAGAGCATGCCTTTGGTTCGATATCCATGGAAAATCTTCATGCATCCTATCAAATCCTTCGAACTCTTAGGAATCATATCGATTTAGCCAGTGAAAATATGGTGGTACTTTCCCCGGATGTGGGCGCCATTGAACGAAATAAATTTTATGCAGATTCTCTTCGGAAACCATTGGCCTTATTATATAAGGAAAGGGATTATACCAGAGCATCGAGAAATGCCGGAGATTCGAATATTACATCGACTCGTCTCCTGGGGGATGTAAAAGGAAAGGTCGTATTTATTAACGATGATATGCTCGGAACCGGTGGTACTTTGATTAAGGCTATGAAGCTGCTAAAAGAGCAAGGCGCTGAGAAAATTATTTGTACGGTTTCGTTGCCGCTTTTTTCTGGCGACGCCGTTGATCATTTTGATAAGGCCTACGAAGATGGTTTGTTTGATTTTTTAGTGGGAACCAACGCCGTATCCCTTCCTCCTCACATCTTGAATCGTAAGTGGTATCTTTCTGCAGATGTTGCTAATCTTTTTGCTCGAACCATTTCCAGAGTGCATCATAATCGCTCAATTTCTCCTTTATTGGATAATAGTAAAATGATTCAGAGGATGCTGAAAAGTTAGGGGGCCTAATATGTACCTTGCTGTGGATATAGGCACATCATCAATGAAGGTCGGAATTATTGATGTTCAAGGAAAGTTGATAGACTATGGTCGCAGTTTCTTTGAGTGTCGTGATGCAAAAGCTTTTGATCCGCAATTATGGGAAAAGCATTTTTCAGGCCTTTTAGGCGAGCTGGATCTTTCCAGGGTTCAGGCAGTTGCTATCAGTTCTAATGGGCCAACTTTGGCCGCCTTGGATTCTCAAGGAAAATCTTTGCTCCCCCTTTTGCATTGGCAGGACCAGCGATGGAGTCCGCTTAGCGGTCCTTCTTATTATCTCCCTAAGGTAGAGTGGCTACGCAAGAATCATCCCTCTGTTTATAAGGAAGTATCTCTTTTTTTATCACCTTCTGAGTTTTTACTATATCGCTTGACTGGTCATGGTGTAATGGCTAGTTCCGGTAGTGAATTCGATAGTTATATATGGACGGCAGAACAGTTGGATCGTCATGGTTTTGCAAGGGAAAAATTTCCTGAAATCCTTAGGGTGGGCTCGCATTTGGGGGATATAAATGTCCCCGGTTCTGTGCTGAGTGGGCTACAGCAGGGTACTCCTTGTTTTGTTATGGGCAGTGATTTTCAGGCTTCATTGCTGGGGACCGGAGCAGTAACGCCTGGGATACTTTGCGACAGGGCCGGTACCAGTGAGGGGTTAAATCTTTGTGTGTCCCACCGCGTCCGCCGAGGGGAGTTGAGAGACCTGCCTCATGTGATTGAGCCGCTTCGTAATTCCTCGGCCATTTTGTCTTCAACGGGGTCCATCTTTGAGTGGTACCGCCATCTTACGGGTCAAAGCGACCGTTCCTATGAAGAAATACTCACCCGTCTGAAGGATGAAAAAAATGATCTCCCTTACTTTTTCCCAAGCTTAAAACATGGGGGGCTGTGGGAATTTGCCGGTGGGATGCTTATGGGGCTGGATCCTCATCATAGTCGATATTCCCTGGGTAGAGCCATGTTGGATTCCATTGGATTTTCTATCCGTCATGGCTTGGAGCTTCTGGAAAAGACTCACGGTACAGTCGGTGGCATCATTCTTTGCGGCGGGCAAGCTAAAAGCGATATTTGGAATCAGATGAAGTCCGATTTATTGGGAAGAAAACTTCTTTTACCTCGTATCGTTGATGCTGAACTTTTGGGTTGTGCAGCAGCAGCTTCGGTTGGGCTCGGTCAGTATCCTTCGTTGACGCAGGCGTCATTGGGATTGGTGAAATATGAAAAGGAGTATTCCCCCAATGATGAGGAAAAACAAAAGATCGATAAAAAATATTCCATATATAGAAGATTATCCAAAAGGGTGAAATTCTTTTATAGAAAAAAACTGAAGATTGAACTTGACAAAAATTAGGGCTTCTGTTATTTTAGCCGAGCGTTATTACGGGCCTCTGT
>JAQICO010000238.1 GCA_027858495.1 Spirochaetaceae bacterium | reverse complement strand
GCTTTGATATTTACCAGAGATAAATTATATTTGATCCCAATTAATAATAATGAAGAGGTCAAAATGAAAAAATTTAAATATCTGTCGAACATTGTGTTACCGATAACTTTTATTATCTTTATTTTAAACTGCGCACCAATCTCCATTTCCTAGGGAAAGCCGCTTAGATTTGGCTGGATTTCATATACCGATCACGGAGATTGTTATTGAGGAATTGCCCTTGGTAGATGAAACGAGTCCAATATTAAACTTGGATTCTCATAAACTCTGGATATTTTATTTTATTGAACCTCAACATCCCTATTATTTGGAAGAACGTAAAAACTTTGACGAATTCAAAGAGACAAGGGACAAGGAAGATTTAGGTTGTTATATGGTATCATCCAGAGAAGATAGTTCATTGATTGACAGTGATGGAAGATGTGCCATGTTACTGGGAATAAAAGATAAAACAGCCGTGGTGATCATGGATCAACAGGGGAAACTGATAGCCATCAAAGAAACACAACAAATGTCATGGCAGCAGGAGGATTTTTTACTGGCTGTGGAGGAATTAGTCTTTAATTAATAACCGACCGGTATAATCGACCCTCTGCAGCAGGAGGTTCTGACCTTTAAAATATTGATCCACCGCTTTTCTAGCTCCCTTGAAGTGACCGTAGTCGTCGAGCAATAGAATACCCTTTGTATTTAAAAGTGGATAAAGGATCTCCATCTCCTGACGGGTAGACTCATACCAATCCGTATCCAGACGCAACAATGAAATTTCTTTAGGTTTTGAAGATTTAAGAGTATCGGACACATCACCCTTTATGAAGTGTAATTTATCCTTGGGATATCCCGTAGACAAAAGGTTTTGCTGCACTTCTTCCATGGATACAGCCCACCACCCCTGGGGGCTGCGCTTAGAAACAGCTTCTCCACTTACTGCAATAATATCCTCTTCACCGGGTTCTGTCATTCCGCTGAAGGTATCATATAACCAGAGTTCTGGAAGATCCTTGATTTTTTTTTGATAGATCATTGCCGCTAACATGGAAGCACCACCACGCCAAACTCCACATTCGACAAAATCACCGTGGATCTTGTTATTTATCAGATAAAGGATACTTTGATATATACTGTATGCCCTTTCAACAGAGATCATGGTGAAACCCGAGATAGAATCCCATAATTTTAGGAAATCCTCTTCAATATCGATAAGATAATTCTCTGGAGGGATAAGACCCCAGCCATGGCTCTCCAGTATTTTTTTTGCTTCTTCAACTTGGTGATTCATATTGGTTCCTCTTTAATTAAGTTACCATGGCAACCTTTGAGAGATAAGTTCCATCGGGTGATTATTAAGGCTGTTTATATTCCATTGCTTCATTATAGCCCTGGGCTGGTAGATGATATTTCAATAAAACACCCATTTCATCCCGGGTTGCAGGACCAACAAGCAGTCTATAGACCGTTTTTCCATCCACTTCATCGGGTTGTAAAATCATTGGAAATAGTGTTTTCAGCTGAGCCATCTCACAATAGACCTGATCCAGACTTTCTTCGCTGTAGCTGGCAACTTGGATATAACGGGAGCCCCGTTGAATAGGTTCTGAAATGATTTCATTCAACTCATCCTGGGTTACTTCCTGAGGAACAAGAGAAACGGTACTGCTGCCATCCTCTTCAATAATCTCAACAATTTCAGGAGGCCTTAATTCAGCGGGAGTTAAAAAGTATATAATTCTATCGGCCAAAATTGGTTCCTCAATGGGTTCTTCCGTGGTCTGATCAACTGGTTCTTCAACCGGTTCTTCCACATCTTGAGTATCCTCAATATTATCCCCAAAAAGCTCTTCCCCGGCGTCTCTATTGTCTCTATGGGGGGCAGGTTCAATTAGGGCGATCACTTCTCCGGAGCTGAAGCCACCTTCAATTATTTCATCGTAGATCCGATGGTCTTCCTCCACATCGGGGATATCTTCCACTACATCGGTGATGTCTTCCACTACATCGGTGATTTCTTCCACTACATCGGTGATGTCTTCCACTACATCGGTGAT
>JAQICO010000350.1 GCA_027858495.1 Spirochaetaceae bacterium | reverse complement strand
TCTGCACCCCATCACTCCAATAAATATTATCCCTGAGTTTGCAAATCATTTCCATCTCACCGGTTTCTTCTAGAACCTTGACTTCCCAGCTTTCGATCAACCTTCCAGACCATTCCCCTGTGATAGGATCATAATCAAAAAGATAGTCCAAAATATTATCAGTAACAACATGGTTAGAATCATCAAGAGTGGCAAAGGGATTATAACTGGTGGGTTCCCGAGAAAAACTGGAATTCCATGTGCCTCCCTCCGTACCCTTTTCCCACTGAACGGGCAACTCCAACCGTTGGGTTCCTTCTATTTCTTTTATGTTGTAATCCTGTTCAACATAGTCTTCCAATTCATCACAGCTGAAAAGGGCAACCAGTACCCATAGGATGAAAATACACTTGGCGAGTTTCATTATATCCCTCCCAGGAATAAACGTTATTAAAGAATAGCATTAAAGGGGATTCAGGTCCATAAAAATGGGGTTATCCCATTTAAAAAGAATAGCCCCCTTTATTGGGATTTCGTTACATCTCAATGTTAAATAATAATCCGTGGAGATGTCAGTCAACGGAAAATCATTGTCCAGGGGATGTGAATGCAATGAAAAATTTCAACCCGCTGCTTAGGACTTAATCAAATGGGCAACTTCGGCCATGCGTTTTCCCAGGTTTTGAAAGGTCTCCAGGGATGTTGCATCCTCTTCCATGCCTCCTGGAACATTGGCCCAGCCGGCCCCGCCAAAATGAGCGGTACCATAGCCGTCTCCAAGAAGGATCATATCATGAATCATCATGGCTGCATGGATGTTCTGTAGGGTTAAATCCTGGCCGCCGTTGCGGCTGCCGCCTATGGTCAGGGCTGCTCCCAGCTTGTTTTTAAAGAAGAACCCATTGCGGCGGAATAAAACGCTTCGATCCCAAAAGGCCTTCATCTGACTGGTCATACTGCCCATGTATACGGGGGATCCTGCAATCAAGCCGACCATGTCTGGACACTTTAATTTTTCCTGAATCTCTATGAAATCATCCTTAATAGAACAACCGAAGGTGTTACGGCATTTGCCGCAGGATATACATCCGGATATTTTCTTTCCTGCCAGAGAAATGAGTTCTGTTTCTATGGATGAATCAACGGTCTTCAATGCTTCTAGGGTTTGCTCTAAGGCCCATTGGGTTTTTCCGTTTTTTCGGGGGCTTCCGTTTATGGCGAATATTTTCATTTATGAGACTCCTTGTTCTGATTTATACATAACAATAATAGTGAGTTCTATTTATTGCTTCAATAAGAGAGGGAAAGAAATCTAAGCTTTAAAAAAACTGCCAATAAACTGGAAAAACTCATTTTTTGCAACTAATATATAGTCATGTAACTTTTGGAGGTGACAGTGATGAAGTGTAGATTATTCCTTTTAGTATTATCTATTTCGGTGCTGATTTTTTCCTGCGATATCTTTGGTGGCAACAGCAGTGGAATCACAGAACCTGGCTTAGACCTGGAAGATAATATTTTAGACATACCTCAAAGTCTGTTGCCCGGAAGCAGCCTCGTCACATCCTACAGCCGTGCAGCCATTCAGGAAGATCATTATGCCGGACTTTATAATCTCATTCCGGAATATATCGGCTCGGCTGAAAATATCCGCAGTATGGTGGAAGATATCGTTACCAGTTTAATTGAAAATAAAGAATGGATCGATGTTGTGGATAAGGATACTAGGCTGGATGCAGATGGGGGTTCGGATTTTGCCCAGTACTCTGTGGAGGAACTGGATGCCGGCGGAGACTACGATGTACGAATCAACCTCTTTGAAAGTGCGGAAGATAGTTCTCCCAGTTTTGTCATAGACTATTATATGGATCCTGTAAGTTTGGATACCCGGGGGAGAATTGTTCTGACAGAAGATGGTTTCTTTGAAGGTACCTCAACGGTTGACTCTCTTGCTAAAAGACTTACTGCGGAAATCCTATTTGACGGTATTTCCGACACAAAATCTCTTGAAGTCAATTATTTTGAATCCTTAGGGGCAGTAGACACCGACGATAATACCACTTTGATAGGTTATGCCCGCGGTTTAGACAGTTCTGCCAATGAAACAGAACTATTAAATCTGGATTTAGGACAACCGGAACGAATGAGTATCAGTGTAACCTTTGACGGCAGTTATTACAGGGTGAGCGGCTACAGCTATCATCCAGGCATTGAAGTAATGCAGGAGAAAGGCATGGACAGCTTTTACGAGATGTTCAACCCCGGCGATGAAGGAACCCGACATTCTTACCTTTTTAAAGCCATGGTTTCTGTGGATAACAGCGGTGAAGAACAGGGGGCTAAACTGTATCTGTCATTCCCTGAGGATATCGAAAGCGATGTTACTAGAGTATGGACCGAAGATGCTCTTGGCGGGTTTTATACTGATTTCCTTACCCAAAGGGTCAATGAATATATGCTCGATCCCGATGAGGACGGAACGCCCTTGGAAGATGAGGAGTATGGAGAAATCCTCTTTATGAACCTTTGGTTAAAGGACCGATTTTCTGAGATAGAAACTACGACAACTGCACCTACGGTATCTCAATGGACAGACTTTCAAAGCTGGGTTGATCTGGTAGATACTGCAGTAGCCACTAACTATAGCGATGCTAATAGCAATATTGAACCACTGATCCCGGGTGCGGTAGAAAGGGCAGGCTCCTTACGCTGGGAGGATATTCAATTTCTAGCCATGCTTGGTGATGGGATTAACCTTTATACTTCAGACTCCGTTCCTTTAGATGAAACCAATTGGACCAGTTTTAGGAATTTTATGGACAATGATATAATCCCAATTACAGCGTATTCTCAAGCTGAAATCCAAGCTGCCTGGAGTGGCTATAACGAGGACATGAAACAGAATCTTTTTCTAATGGTAAATATCTCCAATTTGGTAGATTCAGCGGTAGCAGATATTAACGCTGCTGATTCAACAGATATTATCACCAGTGACGAACTGCAGACCTTTCTAGCTCAAATCGACCTGGATGAAGACGCACAGGCCTTTGCCAATCTTTTCTCATCGGTTCAGTACATTGTCAATCCGGCTTTTTATAGTCCTGCTGCGGGATTTATTGGAACCTATAACGAAGAATTAGAACAATATTACAGCCTTTCGGTTTCCACCTTGGAACCCACATCTACCCCAGGAGTAATGACTGATCTCAATGCTTTGGATGATAGTTCCGTGGAAACGCTAGTACCCCAGGATGAACTGGATAAAACCATTCTATTCCTATAGTCAATCCTTTAAAAACTGATTGTGGCCCCTGTTCCTTTGAACAGGGGCTTTTTGGTCTATAGCCCAGGCTTAAAGAGACGATAATAGTATCAATGACCCAATATTCTTTGGGACAAAAACCTAAGGATTGATCTTTGGACTATACTACTGCCTATTTAACAAAGCAGATCATTGCATATATCGGAAATAAAAGAAGGCTGTTGGAACTGATTCATCTGGGTATTAAATCTTCCGTGGGGAAGGTTGAGAAGGGGATGAAATTTCTCGATGTTTTTTCGGGGAGCGGTATTGTTTCCCGATTGGCAAAAAGTCTTAATTTCGAGGTCTTTTGCAATGATTGGTAAGAATATTCCTATGTGTTAAATACCGGTTACATCGGGTGCAATTCAAGGGATATTCCAGATCTTTTTGGTTCCATTGAAGAATTTCAGTCTTTGATAAAACAAATAAATAATTTACCGGACCCTCTGGAGGAATCCCGTTATATTTCCCGTTTTTATGGTCCTCAAAGCCTTGATATAGAACAGGTGGATTTTCAAAAGGAGCGCTTGTTTTATACCCGGGAAAATGCCCTTAGAATAGATAAAATCCGTACTTATATTCAAGAGAAATTTCAGGGACCAGAGATGGTCCAACAAAAAAGTCTTCTCATAGCCATGCTTCTATATCAATGCGCAACCCACACCAATACATCGGGGGTTTTTAAGGCCTATCATAAGGGATTTGGTGGACATAACGGCGACGCCATGAAACGTATTATTTCTCCCATTGAATTGGAAATGCCCCATCTGATAAATTCGGATTATCCGGCTCATATTTTTAAGGAAGACGCCAACCAACTTGTACGAATGGATGCCTTAAAAAATCTGGATATTGCCTACCTTGATCCTCCTTATAATCAGCATCAATACGGCAGTAATTATCATATGTTAAATAGCATCGCTTTGTGGGATAAAATCCCTCATCCCTTGGAGTTAAATGAAAGGGGTATTTTATGTGAGAAGGCTGCCATTCGAAAGGATTGGATTAAAACCAGATCAAAATATTGCTACCAGGAATCTGCCATTGCCAGCTTCAGCGATCTACTGGAAAATCTCGATGCCCGCCATCTTCTGATCAGCTATAGTACCGATGGAATCATCCCCTTCGATATAATGAAAGATCTTTGTGTAAAACAGGGGAAAATCTCTTTGGTAACCAATGAATATACCAAATACAGGGGGGGAAAGCAAAGCAATGGAAGACTTAACAGTAATATAGAATTCATTATTACGGTTGATAGAGAAAAATCCTCCTCCTCTGCTTCGGTGAAAAGGGTAGATGCATTGATAAGCAGAAAAAAAATTTTGTTGTTATTGAAACAAAAATACTCCCATGAAAAGTTGACCATACATTGTTCAAGCATTGAGAAGGATTTTCTATCATTTGATATAGGGAAAAGAGAATTCTTTTTTACAAGTAAAGACCACTTTGAAATATCTCCCAGGGATGGTCTGGATGATCTATCCCTGGAAGAAATGGATGTGCTTTATGGTAAACTCAGTCGTTGTGTCTGTTTGACCAAGGAAGAAGAACTGGAACAGATTTATCAAAAGATCATTGATAAGAATCTAAATTCGGATTTCTATATGAAACAAATACCTCTAACCTTGAAGAAATTGGCCCACAAAAAAAACAAAGAACGTTTTTACCTTTGGTTGAAAAAGATCAACAGATTAAAAGAAGGCCACTCAGCCCTTTACTCCACCATAGATAAAAAAGTGGAAAACCTTTTAACATTGGCGGAGAAACGATTTAATTCTTAGGGCTAAGTATTACTTGGCGGTATTATTGTATTCCGTATATAACTACTGAAATCTTCTATTTTTGTTTCCACCAACCCACGGGCTTCAGCAGAGGATGCAAAAAGTTTGAATTTTGTAAATCCTAGGGCATCTAAATCGATCCCCCCCTCTTTGAGCCGTAAACTAACGATGGAATATGGGTGGAATTCAGCTTCCTTACGTCCATCCAATACTGTTAGAATCTCATGGAGCTTTTTAAAGGCCAATTGTAGGGATCCTCTATCTTGTCTATAACCCTTACCCGGTACTATTTCGGTGTCTCGTTCGGTTTTCTCCATGGTGATAAAACCTGCTTTAACCGCAGCGCCGATAAAGGCACTCCATTGTCTAAAACCCAGTTTTTTCTCATCAAAACTTCGATTTAACATCTTCATCTTTATCTTACAAGTACCCATATTGCAGGTTTTTTTATCTCGATGCAGAAGATTGGCAGCTTCGGCAAGACGTTCGTACCAGTATTCCTTGGAATAACTTACTTCAGGTTTTCTCCGTTGTTGTTCTTCTTCTTCGATGTCGTTATCATTGTCGTTATCGGGCATCAATTCCCTATAGTCTTTAAAACTGTCTGCCTGATTTAATAAATCTTGAGCAGCGGTTTTAAAGTCGCATACAATATGCACTTCCTTACCGGATTTTCTAAGACTTCTTAAAAGTGGTCTAAAGTCGCTGTCACCGGTTATCAGTAGATAGGTGCTGATATGATCGTAGTTATGTAATAAATCCATGGTATCCGAAACGAGCTGCATATCCGATCCATTTTTATTTTTTCGCGTTTTTTTATAGGGAATGTGAACCATAGTGCAGTTATATTCAGCTAAAGAGGGGCCTAAATTTCTAAATCCCGGTTTGCTCCAATCGGCATAGGCATAGGCAACGGCCACTCTGCCAAGGGATTCTGCATAGTCCCAAAGTCCCTGTATAAAAAGGTTATTGGAGCTGGAAGGGGTAACATTTTCAATGTCCCATAATAATGCTATATTTATATTCATTCACCCAATATAACAAATATCCCGGTAAATAAACAGCTGTATTTTTGGGTATTAGAGACGATTCTCAAAATATTCGATGAAATCGCTTATTCCATCGGTAATGGCCTGGGCGCTGCGTTGAAGGTGGTCTGTATCACGTAACCGCGTGGCATCTTCTTGGTTAGTTAAAAAGCCAAGCTCTATAAGACAGGATGCCATGTTCTGATTCCTCAGCATATACCAGGCATTTTGCTTTAAACCGCGATTGGCCATTTCTCCCTGGGTTTGTATATCCATATTATCCAGGATAAACTGTGACAGATTGTTACCCTCTCGAATGAAAACTTCTTGCCAAAGGGTATTTAGCACCTCATTTAGTTCATCTTCGTTTTCCCGAGCCAGTTGTCTTTCAAAGTCATCGGGGAGATACCAGATTTCAAAACCCTTGCCCCGCGGATTAAGAGAAGCGTTGGTATGAATTGATACAAAAACCATGCCTTCAGTGGGGCTGAAGTTGTAACTTTCTGCAATTCTGACCCGTTCGGTGAGGGTGACAAAATGATCATCACTTCGGGTCAGGCGAATCTCTTTATCTGGGAAGCGTTGTCTAAGCAGATCCGCCGCGCGCAAAGCCACATCTAAATTTATATTTTTTTCTCTAAGATTGGTGGTTAAACCATCCACTTCCCATTGGGCATAGGCTCCCCAGTCTTTTCCCCCGTGACCAGGATCTAAAATGATTACAGAAACTTTGTATTGTCCATCTTCTGCACTGGGAGGATCTGAGTTCATAAGATAACGGTAAAATAACTGATAGGTTTCATCGGGCATGACAATGGTACCTTCTGTTTTTACCAGGGCCGATCCCCATTGGGGAGATCCGTCAAATAAAAAATAGGGCTGGTTTAAGAGGAAGCGTATTTCACGCTTTTTTATGACTAAACTGCCCGAACTATTAAAAGGATCCCAGGAAAATTCTGCTGAAGTTTGTGTAAGAAGTTGATTTAAGGTAATGTCAGCAAAGAGCAGACTCTTAATAAATAATAAAAGTAGAAGGATTCGGAGCTTTCCCATATTTCCTATTATATTGCACTATAGGATTTGAGGTAAAGGTAATAATGGCTGAAACTTTTTTGGATATTCCTTGGAGAAAATCTTTGATATCCCTTGAAAACATTGACCTTGCATGATTATCAGGATATAAAAAATTATGGAAAATCCCTTTGGCGGCAAAATCTATTTTAAAGAAGAAACCCAAACCACCATGAATGATGCCCTGGATATGGTAGAGCAGGGAGCCGGAGAGGGTTGTCTTTGCTGGTCATTACACCAAACCCAGGGAAGAGGTAGAATCCAAGGGCGCAATTGGCATTCTGCGGCGGGAGAATCTCTGGCTTTCACGCTGATTCTCTCTCCGGAACTAATAAAAGTACAGCCTTCCTTATCTCTTCGTTTGGGATTGGGGCTTTCACGCTATCTTGAAGAAGAATTTAAACTGGATATCCGTATTAAATGGCCCAACGATATATATTGTATGGGCGGTAAATTAGCTGGTATCCTCTGTGAATATCGTCGGGGAGTTATTTTAGCTGGAATAGGGCTGAATCTAAATCAAAAGGTTTTCCCG
>JAQICO010000110.1 GCA_027858495.1 Spirochaetaceae bacterium | reverse complement strand
TAGTTCTTCCATGGAACCCACTGTTTCTATGGGGGATAGATTTTTTTACCATCCTATTTCGGCTAAAGGCAAAGTCAAGCGGGGCGATTTAATTGTAATTTCACCTCCTTTTTACAAAGAAAATAGTGGATTTGTAAATTTCACCAATAATTTTTTACGCGTATTAAGTTTTCAAAAATTGGTTATTTCTTCATGGCCACGAAAAAATTGGGAAAAACCTTTAATGATTAAAAGAGTTATCGCTATACCAGGAGACCATATATATATGCAAGATTTCATTTTATATGTGAAACCCAAAGGTGAAGAATACTTTCTAAGTGAATTTGAGACTTCAACTATGACCTATGATATAATCAGTTCAGACAGTTCTTTATCAACAGTAGCCATGGAAATGGGTTCAATAGAGGAAATGGTATTAAACCCTGGTGAATATTTTATGTTAGGTGATAATCGATTGGCCTCATGGGACTCCGCATCATGGGGAATACTTAACCAAGATCGTTTAATGGGAAAAATCTTTTTTCGTTATTGGCCCTTCAAACGTTTTGACAGAATATGATAGTTTCTCCCTATATATTCATATCCCCTTTTGTATCTCAAAATGCCAATATTGTGATTTTTATTCACTTACTTCAACGTCCATAGATTGGATTGCCTTCCAAAATGCCCTTTTAAATCAGTGGAATTATTTATCCAGCCTGTTTAATATGAAAAAAATAAATACGGTATATATTGGGGGCGGGACTCCTTCCATGGTTCCTCCAGCTGTTTTAGAAAAAATATCTGGGATATGGAAAAATCAGACTTCCTGTAAAGAAATTACCCTGGAAGTAAATCCTAATTCTTTACGAACGGACGATTTATTTCTTTACAATAAATTAGGAATCAATCGAATAAGTATGGGAATTCAAAGTTTTAACCAGGATATTCGCAGATCCATGGGGCGCCGGGAACCTGAAAAAGGCTTAAAAGGTATATTGGATATGGTGGAGAAACACTGGACCGGACGATTTAGTATAGATTTAATCTATGGTTATCCCGGTACGCAATGGAAGGATTGGATTTCCGATGTTGATAGGGCTGCTCAACATAACATCGAACATCTCTCTCTATATCAACTAACCCTGGAAAATGGTACTCCTCTAGCGAAGCTTTTATCCAAGAAAGAAACAAAAGACCTTCTTGATTATCAAGATGATTATTGGCCTCAACTAAGAGATTATTTATCCTTTAAAGATTATAAACGCTATGAAATATCCAATTTCTCAAGGGATGAACCCTCCTATCATAATCTCCATTATTGGAATATGGATCCATGGATAGGTCTCGGTCCTGGTGCCTGGTCACATTTAAATACAAATAAGGGTCATTTACACCTGGGAAATCGAGAAAATCTTGAAGATTTTTTATCTCTTGGAGGGGGAATGCCCCTGGATAATGATTTTTATATTAAAAATTATTCAGGACCTAAGGATTATACGAGAGAAATGCTTATGATGGGGCTACGAAGCATCTATGGTGTAAAAATATCAGCGCTAAAGGAAAATGGATTGATTTTTCCACTTTTCTTAGATCATCTAAAACAATGGATTCACAGTAAAGACATTCTTGTGGATAAGAATATCATAAAACCGTCGGTGAAATCCATGGATCGACATAATCAACTTCAATTATATATTATGGAATGCTTGGATAACCCCGAGCTATGGTCTGTCAATGTTGACAATAAATGAAAGCCTGTGGTAATTTTGTATTATTCGAAAATATCTTAAGGAGTTACCATGTCCGGTCATAGTAAATGGCATACCATTAAGCATAAAAAAGGTGCATTGGATGCAAAACGTGGAAAAATATTTACCAAAATAATAAAAGAAATTACCGTTGCAGCAAGAATGGCCGGTGGAGATGTTGAGGCTAATCCTCGGTTACGTACTATCGTTTTAAAAGCCAAGGCCGCCAATATGCCCAAGGATAATATTGATAGAGCTATTAAAAAGGGTACCGGAGACCTTGACGGTGTTGAATATGTTGAGCTGCAGTATGAGGCCTATGCACCAGGTGGTGTTGGAATTCTTATTGATGCTCTTACAGATAATAAAAATAGAACCGCAGCGGATGTTCGATCCATTTTGAGTAAAAACGGTGGCCAATTAGCCACTACCGGGGCTGTTTCATATCAATTTAGCAGAAAAGGTGTCATCACCTACCTGAAGGACGATGTTGATTTTGAGAAGCTTTTTGAAGCTTCTCTAGAAGCAGGTGCTGAAGATGTGGCAGAAGAAGGTTCTGTGGTGGAGGTTTTTACCGATGCTACAGATTTTGCCAATGTTCTGGAAGCTCTTCAGGAAGCTGGTTTCGAACAGGAAGATGCGGAAATTTCCATGGTACCAGAAAACAGAGTATCTTTGGATAATGAAAAAACGGGGAAAATCCTATCTCTTTTAGATAAATTGGAAGATAATGATGATGTTCAATCTATATCTTCCAATCTGGATATTCCCGAAGATTTTGAAATGGAATGATCGTTTTAGGGATAGATCCCGGCTTGGCAAATACTGGTTGGGGTGTCGTTGAATCCCAGGGGAATCGAATGAGATGCCTGGGGATGGGGACCATCAAGACAAAAGCCAAGGAACCCATGGCTCAGAGATTAAATGATATATATAGTGAAATCATTCTGAAACTGGATGAATATAAACCTGCTGTTATGGCCGTTGAGACCCTGTTTTTTTCAAAGAACAGCTCGTCCGCCATGGCTGTTGCCCATGCACGGGGTGTTGCACTTCTTGCGTCTCAACGACGGAACGTATTGCTTAAAGAATATAATCCAAATGAAATAAAACAAGCTGTAGTGGGAATGGGACGTGCTGATAAAAAACAGGTGGAAAGTATGGTAAAATTGTTACTTGGTAGTAGCGTTTCTAAGGGTAGTGATCATGCCATGGATGCATTGGCCTCGGCCATCTGTTGTATCAATAATGGAGTAAAGGTTGTTTAATAGTATAAAGGGTATCATAACCCATAAATCTGCCCATTCAATTCATCTAGAAAACCATGGAATTGAATGGATTCTAGAGACCTCGGCAACTACTTTATCAACAACTCCTGCCATAGGTGAAACCCTACGGATTTACACTTATATGCATCATAGAGAAGATCAACTTCTTCTATTTGGATTTTCCAGTTTGAAAGAACGTGAATTATTTATGAATCTAATAACTGTCAGCGGATTAGGCCCTAAGGGAGCGAGGAAACTTCTCTCTGGAGTAAGTGTTGACTCCTTTATTCAAGCTTTGGAACAGGAAGATGTCAAAGCTTTGAATAAGTTACCCGGGTTAGGTGCAAAAACGGCAGGGAAAATTATCTTGCAGCTCAGAGGTAAACTGATTCACTTAGATCAAGACACCTCAATATCCTCCGACGATAATGAATGGGTACAGTCTCTTTCTGCCATGGGATTTGATAGAAAACAAGCCGAAAAGATTGTGACCCGGTTATTGAACCATGAGGATCTACAAGATCTGCCTGCTGTAAAAAAAGAGCAAGAGATTATACGTAGGGCTATTATGGAGCTAAGCAGTTAATATGGATGATCAATCATTTTTAACTGGAGATCCCATAGAGCAAGATAGTCAGCAGGAAAATATAATCAGGCCCAAGGTCTTAAAGGATTTCCAAGGTCAACCTGAACTGAAAGAGAATCTTGCCATATTTATTCAGGCAGCCCGAGAAAGAGAAGAGGCTTTGGATCATGTTTTCATAAGTGGTCCACCAGGGTTAGGTAAAACTACCCTTGCTGGAATTATGTCCAATGAATTGGCCGTGGATTTCAAAGTAACCTCTGCTCCGGCCTTGGATAAACCCAAGGATTTAGCAGGCCTTTTAACCACTCTTACAGAACGGTCTGTTTTTTTCATCGATGAGATTCATCGATTAAAACCAGTCATTGAAGAAATGTTATACATCGCCATGGAAGACTACGAACTCGATTGGATTATCGGACAGGGCCCATCTGCCCGAACCGTTAGAATCCCTGTTCCCCCCTTTACTTTGATTGGTGCAACTACAAAACCAGGAAGGGTTGCACGACCGCTTTTTACTCGTTTTGGTATAAATATTAGAATCCACTTCTATAAAGAAGAAGAACTTGCTCTGATTATTAGACGTACTTCCAAGTTATTGGATATCCATATCGATGATGATGCATCGTTGCTGTTGGCAAAGTGCAGCAGGGGAACACCCAGAGTTGCCAATCGACTATTAAAAAGAATACGGGATTACGCACAGGTAGCAAATAAACAGATAATTCAAAGTGATGATGTTTTAGATGGACTGCAACGTTTAGGGGTAGATCACCGTGGATTGGAAGAGATGGACAGGATGATACTAAAAAGCATCATTGAAAAATTCTCCGGTGGACCGGTTGGAGCAGAAACGCTGGCCATTTCCGTAGGTGAGGGTATAGATGCCCTGGAAGATTTTTATGAACCATACTTGATTCAACAGGGTTTTCTTAAAAGAACACCCAGGGGAAGGATGGTTACCCCCTTGGGCTATCAGCATTTAGGATTGGATATAGATGAAGACCAGCGACTTTTATTTTGATTTACCTCAACAACAGATAGCTCAATTTCCACCGGAAAAAAGGGGCACCTGCCGACTAATGTATCTTCACCGGGATAG
>JAQICO010000366.1 GCA_027858495.1 Spirochaetaceae bacterium | reverse complement strand
TCAGAAATCTCTTTGGTTGAAGATCAGAAATCCTCATTAACAATTAAAGGGTTTTGATTTTTAATTAATAGAAAAAAAGCCAGTATGGATCGTTTTATATTTATACTGGCTTTTTTTCTATTACTTAAAAATCATAACCCTTTAATGGTTATTGAGGCTTTCTGATCTTCACCCAAAGAGATTTCTGAACCCTGTTCCAAGGCGTCTCCCCAAAACCAATTTCCTGTGAGGGTTTCCTCTTTCAGGTAATCCTCGTACATTGAAATGGCTTCTTTCACCATATCCGGACCTGCTACGGTGAGCTCAATTCGTTGAGTAACCTCTAAATCACTCTCTTTACGTAAGTATTGAACTCCACGGATTAAGTCTCGGATCATACCTTCCTTGATTAATTCATCGGTCATCTCAGGGTCCAAAGCAACGGTCAAGGAACCTTCATTGAGTACCTTCAAGCCTTCCTTTTCCGATCGTTGAATAACCACGGCTTCTTCGGTTATATCGATACTGGAATGATCCATCCCTTCAATATCTATATTGAGAGTAGCGCCTTCCATGAGGCTTTGTATTTCCCCAGGAGAAAGTTCTGCAATTTTAGCAGCGGCAATTTTCATGTCTTTACCCAGCTTTTTACCCAGAATTTTGAAATTTGCCTTGGCACTATATTCCACCAAATCATCTTCATTGTCTCTAAAAATGATCTCTTTCACATTAAGCTCTTCTGCAATAATATCCATCATTTCAAAAAGAAAGTTCTTTTCTTCTTTATTAAGGGTTACAATATGCAAGGCCTTAAGAGGCTGACGAGTTTTTAGTTTATGAGTGGTTCTGAGTGCTCTACCCATGGATACAGTCTGACGGGTTAATTCCATCTTTCTTTCCAGCAGTAGGTCTCTATAACTATCCTTGGTTTCAGGGAAGCTGCATAGATGAACAGACTCAGCCATGGATGGTGTTTTCAAATTCTGGTAAATTTCTTCAGTAATAAAGGGGATAAAGGGAGCCGCAACTTTAACCAGGGTAATAAGCCCATACCAGAGGGTTCCGTAGGCCTGGTTTTTGTCATCGTCATTTTCACTTTTCCAGAATCTTCTTCTAGACCGTCGTATATACCAGTTATTCAGAGAATCGATAAAATCCAGCATGGGATCTATGGTTCGCTGGAGATCGTAAGCATCTAGTTGTTCTGTTGCCTTGGCTACAAGTTTTTCCGTTTCTGAGATTATCCATTGATCCAGAGGATTAGAAGGGTTCACCGGGGCAGATTCAATGGAAACCTCATCGATATTTGCATAGGTTATAAAAAAGCTGTAGGAATTCCACAGAGGAAGAATGATTCCCTTTAATACATCCCTAACTCCATCATCGGAAAACCGTAAACTTTCTGCTCGTACCGCAGGAGAATTCATTAAAAAGAGACGCATTGAATCAGCACCGTAGGAATTGAGCATCTCCATGGGATCGGTATAATTCCTCAGGGATTTGGACATTTTTTTACCGTCAGCCGCTAGTATAAGTCCGTTAACAATTACATTATTAAAGGCCGGGCCGTCAAAAAGTGCCGCAGCTAAAATAGTTAATGTATAAAACCACCCGCGAGTCTGGTCTAATCCTTCGGCAATAAAATTGGCAGGGAAATTGGCCTCAAACCACTCTTTATTTTCAAAGGGATAATGGACCTGGGCATAGGGCATGGAGCCCGATTCAAACCAACAATCCAAGACCTCAGGAATACGGTGCATTTTACTGCCGCAGCTACAGTCTATGGTGATATCATCTACAAAATGTTTATGCAGATCGTCCACTTGCCTACCGGATAATTCCTTTAACTCTTCCCGGCTGCCGATACATTTTCGTTCTCCACAATCTTTACAAACCCAAATAGGAATGGGATTACCCCAGTATCGATTACGACTGATAGCCCAGTCTCTGGCTCCTTCCAGCCATTTACCAAAACGGCCCTTCTTTAAATGTGAAGGCACCCAATGGATGGTATCGTTGGAATCCAGCATTTTTTGTTTAATAGGCTCAATTTTAACAAACCATGAACTGATGGCTCGGTAAATCAAGGGCGATTCACATCTCCAGCAATGGGGATAGGAGTGAAGGATTTGATCTCTCTTAACCAGTTTTCCTTCTTCTTTTAAGCGATGGATTATATCTTTATCACATTCCTTTACAAAACGTCCCTGATAATCCCCCACTTCCATGGTGAAATTACATTCCTCGTCGATGGGACAAGCCGGCTCTACTTCAGTGTGTCGAAGGACTTCGTAGTCATCCTCTCCAAATCCGCTGGCGGTATGTACTAGTCCAGTACCGTCCTCGGTGGTAACAAAATCGGCATTATATACCTGGAAAGCGCCCTGTTCTGCCCGGTCTGCAAAATAAGGGAAAAGAGGTTGATAGCTCATACCCTTCAGTTCTTTACCCTTCTTACGCCAGAGGATTTCATAATCCTCGGCCTTTTTGTAATAGGCGGACAATCTGGATTCAGCCAGAATAAAAAAATCTTCGCCGTCTTTGATTTTTACATAATCAATTTCCGGTCCAGCGGTTAAAGCCAGGTTGGAAGGAAGAGTCCAGGGAGTGGTGGTCCAGGCCAACAAATAGGTATTATCCTGGTCTAAAACCTTAAACTTTACGGAAATTGCAGGATCATGAACATCCTTATAACCGCCCAAGTTTAATTCGTGATTACTCAGTACGGTGGAACATCTCGGACAATAGGGAAGAATGTAATGGCCTTCATAGAGCAGTTCCTTATCCCAGAGCTGTTTGACCACCCACCAGATGGATTCCATATAATCGGCGTCCATGGTCTTATAATCGTTATCGAAGTCCACCCAACGGCCGGAGCGGGTTATGACATCTCTCCACTCCTGGGTGTATCTTAGTACGATGGACCGGCAGGCCTCGTTAAAATTGGCCACACCGTATTTTTCAATCTCGGTTTTTCCAGAGATGCCCAACTGCTTTTCCATCTCGTATTCCACAGGAAGACCATGGCAGTCCCAGCCAAAGCGACGCTGTACCCTTTTTCCCTTCATGGTCTGATAGCGGGGAATCACATCTTTAATGGTACCGGCTAAAATATGACCATAATGAGGCAGACCGGTGGCGAAGGGAGGGCCGTCATAGAAAACGAAATCCTCTTTTCCTTCTCCTTGTTCTAGACTTTTTTCAAAGATGTTATTCTTTTCCCAATATTTAAGAATAGCTTCTTCCATTTTGGGAAAACTGACCTTGGGATCAACGGCTTTGTACATGATACTCCTCGTAAATGTGCCTATAGGCTTAAAATAAGGGTTATTGTAGAAAAAAAAAGCCATCATCGCAAGACATCAAGGGCTTCTAAAGATTGGTAAAGGTGAAATTAGGCTAATATACTTTAATAATTATTCAATAAAGTATATTAGCCCAGGTTGACTATAATTTAAAAAAACAAACTTGACGAATAATCAAACAATGATAATCTATTCTCCTTGGAGAAGAACTATGAATAAATCATTCCCTTTGCTAATCCTATATATTTTATTATCTAGTTGCATATCATCACCTTCTAACCAACCCCTTGTACATCCAAGTCTATTAGAAGAAATTAATATCTCTGAAGGCTTTCCAGCAATAACTGAACCGTGGCCCTATGAAATGCCCATGGGAATAATCGACCATACTCAACAACAGGAAGAAATGATAGCAAAAACCATAGCCTTTCTTGAAGAAAATACTCGCAGTTTTTGGGGGACCCTGGAAAATAAGGATAAAGAAGAATACCTCACTTTACTCAATGAAATGACCCAGGCTCTGGAATATAACTGTATGAGTTTTACCAACCTGGATATAAATTGGGAGGAAGAAAAGGAAATTTGCAGGACCCGAATTAACCAGGCCCAAGGTCATGGAGAAGCGTTGGGTGCCATAAGCAGGCTGATGGTGAGTTTACAGGATGCTCATGTTGAGTTTAGGCCCACTTTGATGCTTAATCGTCTTTCCACCATGTATGCCATTGACGGTATACCTCAATTATTGATTGGCAATGAAGGCCCCAGTCAAAGCGGAGCCAATTTCATCCTTTGTGCTGACGATAGAATATTGGTAAGCTCAGTGGTGCCCGGTAATTCATATAACTGGAATGTGGGGGATGAACTATTAGCCCTTAATGGAATTGCCTGGCCCCAGTGGATACCAGCCCTGCAGCAGTCCGTATTGCCTATACTTGGCCGTACCGAGGGCAACGATGAAGCAGTACGTTTGAATTGGTTAAAAAGTATCAATCTGAATATGGGCCTCTTTGAAACAGTGACCATTGGAAGAGTGGATGGAACCATAGAAACCCTAGAAGTGGGTAACACATACCACCATCACGGAGAAATCAAGGAAATGCCCTTTGAGAAAGCTCTCGATGAAACTCGATTGATAACCCAGGAAAATAACTTTGTAAGCGGAGGCTATCTGCAAAACAGTAATATTGCCTATATCCGTTTCGATACCTTTAATTTAGACATGAATGAGTATCGTGGTTATGCCAATGCCTTCTACAACGAATTCAAAAACGCCATAAAGGATCACCTGGGTTCAGAAGCAATGATCATAGATATCAGGGGACACCATGGGGGAAATGCAGAACAAAGCTATGGGGGATTAAGCTATCTTATAGAAAATAAAACCCGTAGAATGACTTTTATGAATTGGGCTTATAGAATTCCCGGCAGCGATAAAATTGACTATACAGCAATGCCCACCCTATTCCCCAAGGATGATGGAGAATATACTAATCCGGTTATTGTGTTGGTGGACAGTAGCACCGTCAGTGCCGCGGATAATTTAATCTATATTTTCAGCTTATTCCCCCATATCAAAGTAATCGGCCAGGCACATAGCGGATCCAATTCTGGATTTATGAATCTAGATCCTACCATTGAAGAATATAACCCATGGAAGGAATTCAGCACAGAGGATAAAGTTTTTCATCTTTTATATCCAGTAATGGCTAATTACCATTATAGCGATATGAATTTTGCCCTATTACGAAGAAATTTTCTGGATGAAAGAGTCGCCTATAGAGCGGAGGATGTCATCAACCATGAAGATAGTCTATTTAATAGAGCCCTGGAAATAATCCATTCCGAAGAAATGAATATGGAGCTTGAATAATAAAAAAGGAGGGACAGCTTTAAGGCTAGTCCCTCCTTTTTTTTCGAATTATTAAAAGATTAAATATCCAAAATCTTAGTCAATTCAACCAAACATTCATCCATATCTCCACCGGATAAAACTTGACTGGTTAAGATTTTCCCCAGTTGAACGCCTTCCTGATCGAAGGAATTCAGATTCCAGCAAAATCCTTGAAACATCACCTTGTTTTCGTAGTGTGCCAAAAGAGCGCCCAAGGCGACTGGAGTTAATTTCTCTCCATGGATAAGAGAAGAAGGACGGTTACCCTTAAAGGTTTTATTGGGATTTTCATGCTGCTGTCCCGTTGCAAAAGCTACAATCTGAGCG
>JAQICO010000226.1 GCA_027858495.1 Spirochaetaceae bacterium | reverse complement strand
AACTAGCAGCCATGCTCCATAAAAAGTCCAAGGAGATCGGCCGAACCATTTACCTCCTGGGAGATGAGCCCTACCGGAAAATCAGCTATGGCTATGAGGTCCCTTCTCTATTGGAAATTTACCCAAATACTATGATCTGTACTTCCTATTCAAAGGATCTATCCTTACCGGGAGAACGGATTGGATGGCTGGCCATACATCCCGATGCCGAAGACGTGGATGGATTGATAAATGGTTCAACCCTATGTAACCGCATCCTCGGCTTTGTAAATGCTCCGGCTCTTATGCAGCGTGTGGTCGCCCGACTACAAGGAGTCCAGGTGGATGTAAATCTCTATCGTAAAAAAAGAGATGAACTCAAAGAGATTCTGGACAGCCTGGGTTATGACTATATTGATCCCCAGGGAACCTTCTATTTCTTTGTAAAATCCCCCCTGGAAAATGAGTTGGATTTTGTAGCTTTATTAAAAGAACAGTTAATACTTACCGTACCCGGACGAGGCTTTGGAACCCCGGGTTACTTCCGAATATCCTACTGTACTGACGACCGATTCATTGAACTGTCAAAAGAGGGATTCCGGAAGGCTTTAGAGAAGGCAAAACTTATTTTAGGAGAGATATGATGCTTGGATTTGATGATTTCAGTGTATTTTTAGCCTGGTTTCTCATGGTCCTTTCCACCCTTGGTTGCTTAGTTTATGGAATAATAAACTGGAATAAGGGAGAAGAGGTTAGTGAATTGGAAGCGAAGGAAGAGCAGCAATGGGATGCTGAAGAGGAACACATCCAGAAGGAATTATCCGGGGAGGTAGAAGAATGAACTATTTTGCAATGATCACCATAACCATACTCTATCTTGCCACCATAGCCTGGCTTGGATATAAGGGATACAGCAAGGGCCAGTCTTCAAAGGACTACCTGCTGGCCGGACGTAATACCCATCCCTTTGTAATGGCAATGTCCTATGGAGCTACCTTTATCTCCACCTCTGCCATCGTTGGATTTGGCGGAATATCCGCTCTATTCGGGATGAGCCTTCTATGGCTGTCCATGTGTAATGTCTTGGTGGGAATATTTATCGCCTTTGTTTTTCTTGGAAAGAGAACCCGAAAAATGGGTTTAACAATGGATGCCCACACCTTCCCGGAATTCCTGGGACGCAGACTGGATTCCCGGTTTATACAGATATTTGCAGGTGGGACCATTTTCATATTTATGCCCCTCTACACAGCGGCTGTTTTGATAGGGGCAGCACGGATCATCGAAAGCTTTTTGGGTGTTCCCTTTGAAATCTCCGTTTTGGTATTCAGCATATTGGTGGGTGCATACGTAATTTTTGGTGGATTAAAAAGCGTGATGTACACCGATGCGCTCCAGGGCACTTTAATGTTCCTGGGAATGTTAATTTTACTCATTTTCACCTACAGCAAGCTTGGCGGAATAGTACAGGCTCACCGAAGCCTGTCCGATCTTGCTTACCTGATTCCCGATTCCATAAAAGGTGGAGGTATAACCAGTTGGACAGCCAGTCCCACCGGCGGTTCGCCCATGTGGTGGGTGGTTTATTCCTCGCTGGTACTTGGTGTAGGCATCGGAGTATTGGCACAACCCCAGCTGGTGGTACGATTTATGACGGTTCGTAGCAATAAAGAGCTCAATAGAGCCGTAGCCATTGGCGGACTGTTTATACTGATGACCGTGGGCGCTACCTTTATGATCGGGCCCCTAACCAACCTCTATTTTCAGCAGACCGAAGGTGCCATCTCCATCGCCTTGGCTCAGGGGAATCCGGATAAGGTTATTCCCATGTATATAAACAGTGCCATGCCCAGTTGGTTTGTCACAGTTTTTATGCTGGTAATTCTCTCGGCGGCCATGAGTACTCTGAGTTCTCAGTTTCATACCATCGGAACCTCTATCAGCCGGGATATCCTGGAAAAGGGATTTCTTCATAAAAAGGATTTTAAGGAAAATCGTGTCGTTCTGCTCACCAGAATAGGCATCGTATTGTCCCTATTGGTGACCATCCTTCTATCTTTAAAAATCAGCAGTGCTGGAATTATCGCCCGGGCAACGGCCATCTTTTTTGGGCTCATGGCCTCCTGCTTTCTCGCGCCTTATGTGCTGGGACTATACTGGAAAGGTCTAACAAGAAAGGGTGCAATTGCAGGTATTCTGGTAGGTCTGGGCTTCACAGCCTTTGGCTTCCTGTTTCTGCACGGTAAAGAGTCTGCCATGTTTGGTCTATGTGAAGCTATCTTTGGCCGACCCTCTCTTTTAGGCGGAATGTGGACAGTGGTCGATCCCATGGTATATGCTTTGCCTCTTTCTATAATCGCCACTCTGTTGGTAAGTCTGGTGACCAAGGTGGAAAATAAGGAAAAGGTAGAATCCTTCTTTAAGAAACTCTAACATTTATAAATTATTGCAGAACATCTGTTCCGCCGTTCCGATGGATTTTCCGGCGGAATAGATTGATGGCATGGGGTACAAACTAGCATCCTTTGCCGCATCTATGTTAATTTGAAAACTATAGGATATAAAAAAATATTTAGGAGATTTTATTTGATGAATAACTTGGCATTATTAGGTGATGAAGCCCTGGCTCTGGGAGCTGTAGACGCGGGTATTTCCGCAGCATACGGATATCCCGGGACTCCGTCCACTGAAATCATGGAATATCTACAGCGGATTGAGCAACAAAAAGGGAAACCCCTAGCAAGATGGAGCGCCAATGAAAAGGCAGCCTACGAGGAAGCCCTGGGGACCTCGGTCTTTGGGAAGCGGGTATTGGTGACCATGAAACATGTGGGACTCAATGTAGCGGCTGATGCCTTTGTTAATTCATCGCTATTGGATATTCAAGGTGGTCTGGTATTGGCCATTGCCGATGATCCGGGGATGCATTCCTCGCAGAATGAACAGGATAGCCGTTTTTACAGTGAATTTGCCCATGTGCCCTGTTTTGAGCCCACCAGTCAGCAAGAAGCCTACGATATGATGGCCCAGGCCTTCGACCTCTCAGAAGAGTTACATGTTCCGGTGATGGTGCGTCTTGTTACCCGGCTGTCCCATTCCAGGGCTGCCATTGAAGTAAAACCAGCTAGAACTGAAAATCCCGGGAAAAAAGCCCCGGATATGAAACAGTGGATGCTGCTTCCAGCCATGGCCCGTAAGCAATGGCACCAACTGCTGCAGAAAGAAAAAAAGATGGCGGCCTACGGTGAGACCACCCCCTGGAATCCCCTGACCCGGGGAAGCCGTACCGGCTTAATCACCACAGGTCTAGGTCTCAATTATTACAAGGAAAACATGGCAGAGATGGAAGAGATACCAAGCCATCTGCATATAGGATATTATCCCTTTCCAGAGAATAAGATTCGGGAGTTAGCCTCCAATTGTGATGAAATTCTATTACTTGAAGAGGGTGACGCCTTTGTTGAAAAACGCCTCAGAGCAATTCTGACCCAAAATATCACCATTAAGGGCAAATTATCCGGAGATCTGCCCAGGGAAGGCGAACTGAACCCCGACAATGTAAGGGGAATATTAGGCCTGGCTCCTCGGGAAACCCTATCGGTAGAAAAGATGGAACTGCCTGGACGTCCGCCCCAACTGTGTAAGGGCTGCCCCCACACCGACACCTATCTTTTTATCAAAGAAGTGGTGGCTGAACGTAAAGAAAGCCTGGTAACATCGGATATTGGCTGTTATGCCCTGGGGGCCCTGCCTCCCCTGATGGTACCAGAAACCATTGTCTGCATGGGAGCATCCATAACCATGGCCAAGGGCGCTGCCGAAGCAGGCATGGAAAACGTAATGGCCGTCATCGGCGATTCCACCTTTTTACACTCGGGACTTACCGGCCTGGTAGACTGTGTTTCCGACAACGCGCCGGTAACCATAATTATAGTGGATAACTCCACCGTCGGTATGACCGGCGGCCAGGAAACCCGTCTGGAATCTCACCGTTTCCCCCCTGTGGTGGAAGGCCTGGGAGTACTCAAGGAACATATACGCCTTCTTAATCCCCTATCCAAATACCACGAAGAAAATAAAAAGGTTCTACGTGAAGAACTTGATTTCCAGGGTGTTTCGGTGATCATTGCCGTTCGTGAATGTATCGAATGGTTGCGAAAACAGAAGAAGGGGGCAAAATAATGAAATACGATATTATTCTATGCGGTGTTGGAGGCCAGGGTGTTTTATCTGTGGCTGCTGCCATCGCTACAGCCTCTAGTATAGAGGGGCTCAAGGTTCGCCAGTCGGAGGTACACGGCATGGCCCAACGGGGAGGTGCCGTATTGAGTCATCTCCGTATCAGCGATGCAGAAATCCCAGGGGATCTTGTCCCCAAGGGCAGTGCCGATCTAATCCTCAGCATGGAACCCCTGGAAAGTCTGCGCTACTTAGATTATCTGAAACCAAATGGCAGCCTAATAACCGGGGGCGATCCCTATGACAATATACCCAACTACCCCGAAATAGAAGGTCTCCATGAGAGTATAGACCGTCTTCCCAAATCTAGAATTATTCCAGCCAAGGAACTAGCCCGACAGGCGAAAAACCCCAAGGCCAGTAATATGGTTCTTGTAGGTGCGGCTTCTTCTACCCTGCCCTTAAAAATGGAATCCCTAAAAAAAGCAATCGAGCTTCTATTCCAACGTAAGGGTAAAGAAATCATTGAAAAGAATTTGCATGCTCTAGACCTTGGAGCCAATTCATGAGTCTTTTCTACAGCGATGAAGAGATTCAGCGGCTGGATAGGCAGGCCCTGGAAGCGCTACAGCTTTTCAGGCTTAAAAGAGTGATTAGCCAAGCTTTAAAAACTCCCTTTTATAAAGAGAGATTGGGCTCGGTGGGAATAAACCATGCCGAGGATTTTAAATGCCTCAAAGATATGGAAAAGATCCCCTATACAACCAAGGATGATCTAAGAGATACCTATCCCTATGGGCTATTAGCAGCCCATAAAGATGACGTAGTACGTATGCATGCCTCCAGTGGAACCACAGGGAAACCTACGGTAATTTATCAGACCCAAAGAGATTTAGACAACTGGACAAACCTTACAAAGCGCTCTCTAATAGCTACCGGGTGTACACACAAGGATGTTTTCCAGAATATGATGACCTACGGGCTCTTCACCGGAGGAATTGGGCTTCATTATGGGGCTGAAAGTCTTGGAATGTTTGTTATTCCAGCTTCCAGCGGAAACACACTGCGCCAGTTTATGCTGATGAAGGATTTCCAAACAACGGTGGTACATGCCACCCCCAGTTACATGCTGCATCTATACGCTCAAATGGAAGAAATGGGTTATAAACGTCAAGACTTCGCCTTAAAAAAGGCCATGATCGGAGCGGAACCCCACACAGAAGAAGTCCGGAAAAGAATTGAAACGCTCTTTGGTATTGAGGCCTATAATTCCTACGGTTTGTCGGAGATGAACGGACCTTCAGTGGCCTTTGAATGTGAAGAGAAATCGGGCATGCATGTCTGGGAAGACGGCTACATCATGGAAATAGTCGATGAGGTTTCCCTAAAACCCATCAGTGATGGCCAACAGGGAGAACTTGTACTGACCAACCTTATTCGAGAAGCCACTCCTATCATTCGCTACCGCACCAAGGACCTGACCAGTATAATCCCTGGGGCATGTTCCTGTGGAAGAACCAGTCGTCGGATACAGCGCATCATGGGAAGAACCGATGACATGCTCATTATCAATGGAGTAAATGTATTTCCCTCTCAGATTGAAGAGGTAATTATGAAGGTACCGGAAATAGGAAACAATTACCGAATTCTGATCCGAAAAAAGGGGACCCTGGATGAGATGATCATTGAAACGGAAGTGGGACCGAACATTTTGACCGACGACACCCGAGATCTTTATAAACTTAAAAACCGTATTTGTGAGGAACTGAGGGCTTCTATAACCATTCGCCCCCAGGTTGAATTTCATGAACCCGGCCGTCTTCCTGTACAACAGGGCAAGGCCATCCGGGTGATAGACGAAAGAGGAGGAATCTGCTGTGATTTGGAATAAAGCAAGAGAATGTGAGGACCTGGAGAAGCGGCAACATCGCCAATTGGCAGACCTTAGGGAATTATGTTTCCGGGTCTATGACCGGGTACCCTTTTACAAAAGGAAATTTGACGAAGCGGGAATTAAACCCGATGACATAAAAACTCTGGAAGATATAAGTAAAATTCCCTTTACCACCAAGGATGACATGCGGGTAACCTATCCCTATGGATTACTTGCAGTGGATGAGAGTGATATACGAGAAATTCATACATCCTCAGGGACCACAGGAACCCCAGTGGTAGATGCTTACACCCATTCGGATATGGAGATGTGGGGCGAGGTGATGGCCCGTTGTCTATGCATGGCCGGAGGAGGCAAAGAGGACGTTATACAGAACGCCTATGGTTACGGAATGTTTACCGGAGGACTGGGGGTTCATTACGGAGCCCAGACCATCGGAGCAAATGTAATTCCAGCCGCCAGCGGAAATACCAAACGCCAGCTCATGCTGATGAGGGATTTTAAATCCACCATTCTAACCTGTACTCCATCCTATGCGTTATTCATGGCTGAAGTAGCCAAGGAAATGGGAATCGACTTTAAAGAATTGCCCTTGAAGGCAGGAGTTTTTGGAGCGGAACCCTGGAGCGATACCATGCGTCAGGAAATAGAGGATAAACTAAATCTTCAGGCCTTTGATATTTACGGTCTTACAGAGATTATTGGTCCCGGAGTTTCCAATGAATGTTCCGAACACCACGGTCTCCATGTAAATGAAGACTTCTTTTACCCCGAAATCATCAATCCAGAGACAGGAGAGGTCCTTCCACCGGGAGAAAAGGGAGAGCTGGTATTCACCACCCTAAGCAAACAGGGAACGCCCATTCTAAGGTACCGCACAAGGGATATCACCTGGTTGTGGCGGGATCAATGTTCCTGCGGTCGCAATCTTATAAAGATGCATCGTCTGCTGGGACGTAACGACGATATGCTGATACTCCGCGGTGTAAATGTCTTCCCCAGCCAAATAGAAAATGTTTTGCTACGCATTGAAGAAACCCAACCCCACTATTTGATTATCGTTGACCGAGGCGATTCCCATCTGGATGAAGTAGAACTGCAAGTAGAAGTGGAAGAGAGCTTTTTTTCCGATGAAACCAAAGCTTTGGAAAAGATTCGTAAAAAAATTCACGATGAATTGAAGCAAGAATTGGGCATCTCCGTTAAAATTAAACTGGTAGAACCCAAATCTATCGAACGCAGTATGGGCAAGGCTAAGCGGGTAATTGACAAGCGCAAGCTTTAATACGAACAGAACACTTCGGTCATCAAGTACCGGCAATTAGGAGAGAATATTATGAAGGTAAAACAAATATCAGTATTTTTAGAAAATAAAAACGGTAGACTGGCCGAGGTTACACGGCTTCTAGGTGATAATGCGATCAATCTACGGGCTGTATCTATTGCGGACACAGCTGATTTCGGTATTCTGCGTTTAGTCTGTGATCAACCTGATAAAGCCAGAGATCTGTTTCAGGAAAACAACTTCACTGCAAGAATTACTGAGGTAATTGGGATTATTGTGGAAGATAAACCCGGCGGTCTTGCCAAGGTTATGACCATTCTAGAAAATAATGAAGTAAATATTGAATACCTTTATTCATCGTTGATGAACCAAGGAGAAAAGGCTGTAGAGATATTTAAAGTGGACAATATAGACAAAGCCCTCAAAATACTGGCAGAAAACAACATACAAACCATCGGAAAATTTTAATGGATACCTTCCAAATTGTTCGGACGGAACATTTGAACCATCATGATAAACTCTTCGGAGGATATATGCTGCTCTGGGTGGATGAAAAAGCCTGGATTACCGCCAGCAGAGATTTCCCCGGATGCCGTATGGTTACAAGAAGCATGGATAAAATAGATTTCACTCAACCAGTGGCAGTAGGTTCAATACTAAGATTTAATACCTTGCCGGTAAAGATTGGCCGCAGTTCCATTGTCTATCATGTGCAGGTATTTGCCGATCCCCCAGGAGCTGATGGAGAGATTCCCGTTTTTGCAAACAATATTACCTTCGTGAATTTGGATGATAAGGGCAAACCTATAGCTTTACCGGAATTAGAAAGGCCCTTGAAATCTGAAAGGGTTTGTGAATAGATGTAAAAGGGAATAATTGGAATCTATTATTCCCTTTTCTACTTATTTATATAATCTCAAAATTTAAAAATTTAATTTTAAATCCATCTGAAGCGATTCCCCTGCAGTGCTCCTATTAATCAATAAGGAGCAAAACATGACCGATGAAATAACCCTTTACGCCTATAATGATATGGTATTTAAATACCTCTTTGGCCGTGAAGAATGTAAAAAGCAGCTTATAGGATTTATTAATGCCGTACTTATTAATTCAGAACGGCATTCAGTGAAGGAGTTAGAAATAAAAAATCCCTTCAATCTTCAGGAATACA
>JAQICO010000357.1 GCA_027858495.1 Spirochaetaceae bacterium | reverse complement strand
CAATAATTCTAAGCCTTATTCGTTTTATCCCATTTAAATTAACAGTTTTTATTTTGACAGTGTCCCTTATCTTGACGAAATAGGCTATAAGGATTAATTTGTTAGCTAAAATCCATCCCTGGTCGTATTTCTTTTGGGCCATTGTCCAACTCCGGGGATATTCTTCGGGAGAAAATATTATTATGAACTATTTCAATTCCATACCTCTGCGTAAGCAGCTGGATCAACTGGGAACCTGCCGCTTTATGAGTAAAGATGAATTCAACGGTGTTGAAGCCCTCAAGGGTAAAATGGTGGTTATTCTAGGCTGTGGAGCCCAGGGTTTAAATCAGGGTCTCAATATGAGAGACAGCGGATTGGACGTATCCTATGCATTACGTCAGGCTGCCATCGATGAAAAACGTCCATCCTATGTTAACGCATCAGAAAATGGTTTTAAAGTTGGAACCATCGAAGAGATGGTACCCCAGGCCGACATGGTGTGTAACCTCACTCCCGACAAACAGCATAGCAAGGCTGTAAACAGTATCATGCCCTTGATGAAAAAGGGTTCCATCCTTTCCTACTCCCATGGATTTAACGTGGTTGAAGAGGGAATGAAGATCCGAGAGGACATCACCGTTATAATGGTTGCGCCTAAGTCTCCCGGATCTGAGGTAAGAGAAGAATACAAAAGAGGCTTTGGAGTTCCCACACTGATCGCCGTACATAAAGAAAACGATCCCCAGGGTATAGGAATGGAAGCGGCCAAGGCCTATGCTGCAGCCACCGGCGGAGACAGAGCCGGTGTACTGGAATCCAGTTTTGTGGCCGAAGTAAAGTCTGACCTTATGGGAGAACAGACCATTCTCTGCGGTATGCTTCAGGCGGGAAGCCTGCTTTGTTACGATAAAATGGTAGCCAAGGGTGTAGAATCAGGTTATGCGTCAAAGTTGATGCAGTTCGGTTGGGAAACCGTTACCGAAGCCCTGAAACACGGCGGAATTACCAACATGATGGACAGAATGAGCAATCCTGCAAAGATCCGTTGTGATAAAGAAGCCCAGGAACTGAAACAGATTATGCGTCCCCTCTTTGAAAAACATATGGACGATATCATCAGCGGTCACTTTTCTGAAACCATGATGAAAGACTGGGCCAACGACGATAAGGATCTTCTAGGATGGAGAGAGGCCACCGGTCAGTCTGCCTTCGAAAATTCAGCTCCCCAAGCAGGAGAAATCTCCGAGCAAGAATATTTTGATAATGGAATCCTCATGGTTGCCATGGTTAAAGCCGGAGTAGAACTGGCCTTCGAAACCATGTGTGAAGCCGGAATCAAAGAAGAATCCGCCTATTATGAATCTCTCCATGAGCTTCCCTTGATCGCCAACCTGATCAGTCGTAAGAAACTCTACGAAATGAATAGAATCATCAGTGACACCGCCGAATACGGCTGTTATCTCTTTGCCAATGCCTGTGTTCCTTTATTGAAGGATTACATGGCCAAGGTTGATACCGATATCATCGGAAAGGGATTGAAACTGAAGGATCTTTCAGTGGATAACCGAGAACTTATCGCTGTAAATCAGGATATCCAAAAACACCCCATCGAAAAGGTCGGTGCAACTCTCCGTGGTTACATGACGGCTATGAAGAGCATAAGCTGATAAAGCCTAAAAAAGCCGTCCTTCGGGACGGTTTTTTTAGCTGTAACAATCAATAGAATCGGAAATGAGGTATCATGAAAAAAAGTTTAGTAATCACTGGAATTAAACATTCCGGCAAAAGCAGTCTTGGACAAATGTTAGCCCAACGGACCAACTGCGCCTGGCATGACTTAGATGATTTGGTGCAGCACCGGCCGGAAAACGCCCAATGGCTCAGTATCCGAGAACTTTATAAAGCCAAGGGAAAAGATTATTTCCAGGAACAGGAAAAATTGGCTGTCAAAGAATATATAGACCGTTTTAATCCCGGCACAAAATGTGCTATTTTATCGCTGGGCGGCGGAACCATAGAGAACCAGGGAGTCATGGACTTCATCTCCCAAAAAGCCATGATTATTTATTTGGCCTTGGATGAAGAAGTGCTTTATCAACGCATACTCTATAAAGGACTGCCTCCCTTTTTGTCCCCGGAGGATCCCCGAGGAGATTTTCATAGATTATTTCTACAACGGGATGCCTTGAATAGACGCTGGGCCAATGAAATAATTGAATTGAAAGATCAATCCAAGGAAGAGAACCTGGATCTGATTTATCAGACCCTGCTGACTTTTTCAGGGAACATAGAGGAGTAAAACAATGGCCGGAAATAGTTTTGGAAATCTTTTTAGAATAACCACCTTTGGCGAATCCCACGGCGGAGGAGTTGGTGTAATTTTAGATGGATGCCCTCCAGGCATAGAAATTACCGAAGAAGAGATACAAAAGGAACTGAACCGCCGTAAACCCGGTCAGTCCGACTTAACCACTCCCCGTAAGGAATCGGACAAGATAAATATACTTTCGGGGGTATTTGAAGGGAAGACCACCGGCACCCCCCTAATGATGGTTTTATACAACAAAAATGTTAAGTCCGAGGACTATAATAATATCAAAGATGCCTTTAGGCCCGGCCATGCGGACTGGAGTTATCAAAAGAAATACGGTATCCGCGATTGGCGGGGCAGCGGTCGGGCCAGTGGTCGGGAAACTGCAGGCCGAGTAGCCGCCGGTGCCATAGCCAAGAAATTTTTGTCTCAGCAGGGCATTCAGTTTACCGCTTATACCTTGCAGGCTGCGGGAATTCGCTGCAAAGAATATCTACCTGAAGAAATTGAAAATAATCCCCTTAGAGCCTGCGACCCAAAGGCCGCAAAAGAAATGGAAAAGCTGGTTATTGAACTTAAAGACAAGGGAGACAGCACCGGCGGTATTGTGGAATGCCGTATTGAGGGTGTCCCTCCAGGGTTGGGAGAGCCGGTGTTTGATAAAATCGAGGCGGACCTAGCCAAGGGAATGCTTTCACTGGGAGCTATTCGAGGTTTTGAAATCGGTGACGGTTTTTCTGTGGTGGACCGCCGGGGCAGTGAAAATAACGACTGGCGCGATGAAAGCGGCTTCTTAAGCAACCATGCCGGCGGTACGCTAGGTGGAATAACCACAGGTCAGACCATCCTCTTTAGAGTGGCGGTAAAACCCACCGCCAGTATTTCAGTGCCCCAAAAAGCGGTGAATATTAAGGGAGAAGCCCTGACCATAGAAACCCATGGCCGACATGATCCCATCATTTGCCCCCGTATGGTTCCCGTTGTTGAATCCATGGCCGCACTGGTTATCATGGATCATCTGATGAGACAAAAGAGTATTATGAGATGAAATTTCCAGGAATTCTGCTATCCCTTTTACTATTTTTAAGCTGTACCCCCCGGGAAAACAATATTTTCAGCATTTTGGGCGGTACCCCTCGGAAAAACAATGTTTTCAGCATTCAGAGCAGTACCCCTCGGGAAGACAGTGTTATAAGTATTAAAGATTTCGCCTTGGATACTGCAATTAGTATTAAGGCATACGGCAGCACAGATAAGGAAATTTTAAATGACACAATCCAATATATACGCCAGCTGGAAGATCTGCTCAGTGTACACCGGCCAGACAGCGAAATAAGCAATATCAACAACCATGCCGGTGAAGACTGGCAGCCCATGGGCGAAGATGCCCAGGCTCTTCTGGAAGCGGGTAAGGACTTTGGAGAACTTTCCCATGGATTGCTGGATATCACAGCCGGGCCATTAATCGATCTTTGGGCCATAGATCCGCCCCATGGCCACGTACCCAGCCAGGAAGAATTGGATAATCTTGATGGATTAATCGATTACAGGGCCATTGAAATTGATCAGGGGAGGGCCAGGTTATCCCGTCAAGCAATGAAAATAAATCTGGGAGCCCTTGCCAAGGGCTATATAGCTGACAGGGTCAAGGATTATTTACTCTCCCGAGGGATTGAACGGGCCTTAATCAATTTAGGCGGGAATGTATTACTGGTGGGCTCCAAACCAGGAAATAAACCTTTCCGTATCGGTATACAGGATCCCTTAAGCCAACGTGGTGAAGATCTTGGGATCTTGGAAATTAAGGACGTGTCACTGGTCAGTTCGGGGGATTATGAACGGTTTTTTATAGATAGTGAAAATAACAAATACCATCATATTTTAAATCCATTAACTGGATACCCCTCAGATAACGGGCTCATGCAGGTTACCGTAATTTCTCCTGATTCGTTACAGGGCGATGGATTATCCACTTCACTTTTCCTTATGGGCCTGCAGGATGGAATGGCCCTGGTGGAGAGCCTCAGCGAGGTTGAAGCGGGTTTTGTAATGAAGGATAAAAAGGTTTATCCTTCATCGGGTTTAAAAGATTCATATCAGTTTACCGGCGAACCCCGTGGGTATCAACTTGAGAGTTTACCTTGATTTTTTTACAATTCCGAAGAATTCTTTTTTTTTATGGGTTAAACTTATTGTGAGTAGAAACAAAGAAAAACAGGATAACCTATGAGAGAAAACTCAAAACTGGTCTCAGAGATTCAAGGGCTGATAAAGCAATTGGGCAGAGAAGATTTATTACAGCTAAAACAACAGGCTTCAGCCATGATCTACAATCAGACTGTGGAGGAAATTAACAAGGGATTAAAACCCCAACCCAATAGATCTGAAGATTCAGAGCCCCAAGAAACTCAACCTAGAGCGAAAATGAGTCCCTTGATTCAGATCGATCAGTCGGATAACAGGATGTATGTATACATTTCTACAGAGAAAAATGAGCGTGTATTTTTCACCATTGAAGAGATGGCCAAAATGCTTAATGTCTGTGAATCGGCCTCTCAAGTAAAAAAGATACCCCATAATTTATACCGTTGGTTAGAAAAAGAAAGATCCGACTTTCTTATTGAAACAGCCATTTCCAGCCCATCGGACCCCCATATGAAGGAATTATGCCTTACTATTCTGGAAGAATGGGGTGAATAAACAGGAAATCTTATAATTTTTTTGGACAGTATTGTCGATACTGTTAAAGACTCTTATATTCAAAGCATGGAGATATTGATGGACAACATAAGCAGTAAACTGGAAAGGATTGATCAACAAGAACTTTCCCAACGCAATCCTCAAGCCTTTTCGGAATTCATCTCACTGTTGCCAAAAGCAGAAATTCATCTTCATGTAGAAGCCCTGGTAACTCCAAAATCGCTACACGCGTTGAACCAACGGCATCAACTATATCCGGAATGCAAGACCAGCGATGAGCTAAAGAATAAATTAGACCTTAAAGAAATCCATGATCTAAATGAAATGATTGATCAGTTTATCAAGGTACAGAGTTTTTTCCGTGAGGAAGAAGATTTTGCTCTGATTGACCAGCATATTCCGGAATATATGAAGAACAATCAAATCACCTATATGGAAATGCATTTCGCTCCAAGCTCCTTCCTACGCAATGGACTGAACTTTAATGGAATGGTTTCTAACTTTGAAAATGAAGTAAATAATATCTGTCGGGAAACCGGACGGGATGTGCGTATTATCATAGACTTATCCAGAACCTTCGGGGTGGATAATGCTATGAACAACTTAAACTTTGTAAAGTCATACTTAGACAGCCATAATGATAGCCGTATCATTGCCGTGGGACTGGGTGGTTCAGAAAAAACAGGAACCCCCAAGGAATACGGTCCGGTGTTCAAACAGGCCCAACAATGGAGAATCAAAACGGTGGCTCACGGAGGAGAAGACAGCGGTCCGGAACAGATGTGGTCCACCCTTAAAGAATTAAACCCTCTGAGAATTGGCCACGGGACCTGTAGCTTTCAGGATGAAAAACTAATGGATACCCTCAGAGATAGGGCTATCCCCCTGGAAATATGTCCCACCAGCAATGTAATCACCGGAAAATTTATGAAAAAAATGTCCGAACATCCTATACGGACCTACTATGATAGGGGCATGGTGGTGACTCTAAACACCGATGATCCAGTAATATTCGGAATTGAATTAAATCACGAATATAACAACCTATATATCCATCTAAATTTCACCCTTCAGGAAATTGTTCAAATTATCCGTAATGGTTATACCAGCAGTTTTATGTCCGAACAAGACAAAGTAAAAAGCCTTGAATTGTTGGACAAAACCCTTGAGAAAGCAATCAAGCAAGTATATAAAATTTAAGAGAACTTCTAAAGTACTTGATAACTCATTAAAATTTTAATAACATAGACTCATATTTATTTCCTTCGGGGAGAGGTGTAATTCCTCAACCGGCGGTATAGCCCGCGAGCTCACTCTGGTTTATCAACCAGAATTATGGGAAGGGATTTGTGTAAAGATCGAGGCGGAATTGTAGAATCACCCGTAGTGTAGCGAAAGCTACATGAGGACGGATTCTACAATGACAACGCTGAGATTGGATCAAAGTCCGACTAGAATAATTTTGCGAAGGGATTTGATTCAAGATCGAGGCGGAATTGTAGAATCACCCGCAGTGTAGCGAAAGCTACATGAGGACGGATTCTACAATGACAACGCTGAGATTGGATCAAAGTCCGAGTAAAAGAGCATGAACTGGTTTGATTCCAGTGCCGACTGTCACAGTCAGGATGGGAGAAGGAAGTAACAGGTGAGCCCTGCCCTCTCCTCCCGTACCCCGAAGCCGGGAGGTTGTTTTTATGAAAAGGTTTTTAATTATTGGTTCTCTTCTTCTGTTGCTGTTTTCTTGCCAGAAAAAGGCA
>JAQICO010000365.1 GCA_027858495.1 Spirochaetaceae bacterium | reverse complement strand
TTACTGTTGTTTTAAGCGTCTCTATTTTCTTGACATAATTCGGCCCAAACAGTATCAGAGAATATCGTTCCCTATGCATACCCCGAGGATTGCCCAGATTTAGGCCCAAACGTATATGTATATAAACCTGATATGGATAGTTTTGGGGATATCGAGAGGATGTTTAGCATATTGGAGTCTTCTTCAACCGGTCAATTTTCAAAAGAACGGGTAGCCTTTCTCTTTTATCCCGGAGAATATTCCGTCGATATACCCATTGGTTATTATACCAGTGTTGGGGGATTGGGCCAAAGTCCTGACGATGTGGTTATCACCGGGAACGTCAGTTCCGATGCTGTACTTCCCGGAGGAAACGCCACCTGTAACTTCTGGAGGTCTGTGGAAAACTTCTCTGTTATTCCAACGGTGGATGAACGGATGAAATGGGCAGTGGCCCAGGCTACACCCTTTCGGCGCATGCATATTCGAGGAAACCTGCATCTGGCGGATTCCGGTGCCACGCCCTGGTCTTCGGGAGGTTTAATTGCCAATTCCAAGGTGGATGGTGCCGTTTCCTCCCTCAGTCAGCAGCAGTGGTTAACCAGGAATTCCCAATTGGGCCGCTGGAGAGGCGGCGCATGGAATATGGCCTTTTTAGGAGTAGAAGGAGCCCCAGTACAAGCCTCATGGAATAGTCAGAAACCTGTTGCAGTGAAGGAAACCACTCCTAAAATTGCCGAACGCCCCTTTTTGAACGTAGATGATGCTGGTTGGAATGTTTTTGTTCCCGCTTTAAAAAGCCAGAGTTCCAGTTATAATTGGGATGTATCAGCTGCAAGTGGAAAACGTATTTCTCTGGAGGATTTTTATATCGCCAAAGCGGATATAGATACAGCCGCCACCATCAACCAGGCTTTATCCAATGGAAAGCATATTCTTTTTACCCCGGGTATTTATTCTCTGGAAGATACTGTAGAGGTGGACAACGCTGAAACAGTTATTCTCGGATTGGGTTACGCCACCTTGATCCCCCAGGGAGCCTTTCCCGCATTAAGTATTGACGATGTTGAAGGTGTCCGTGTAGCTGGAATTATGGTGGATGCGGGTACTGAAAAGGCCCCCACCCTGGTGGAAGCTGGCCGGGGGGTAAGCCAATCAGACAACAGTGAGAATCCTATTATCCTTCACGATATGATTATTCGAGTGGGAAATGGAACTCCTGGTACAGCCGAAGCTGCCTTGACGGTTAATGCTAATCATGTGATTGGCGACCATCTTTGGCTTTGGGTGGCTGATCATGACGGCCAAACCTTTCCCTTGCCCTGGACTACAAATGCTTCTTCTAGTGGAATTATCGTCAGGGGTGATGGAGTGAGCATGTACGGTCTTTTCTGCGAACATTTCCAGGAATTCCAGACACTTTGGGAAGGGAATGAAGGAAGCGTATATATGTACCAAAGTGAACTCCCCTATTATGCCGATACCGAAGAATGGTGGAGTACACCGGAAGTACAGGGTTATGCCTCCTACAAGGTTGCCGATGATGTTAGCACTCACTATGCATGGGCCATTGGTATCTATATGGTCTTTGGTGAAACCTGTCAGCGCGCAGTGGAGGTGCCGGAGAAACCTGGGGTTCAAATTGAGCGGGCAATGATTACCAGTATCGCCAGCGGTACTCTCAATCATATCGTAAACGACGCGGGAAGTTCCGCCACAGCCTTCGGTACGGCTTATCTGGAGTATTATCCGGAACAATAATAATTTCCAAAGGGCCTGTTTATGGATCAGGATTTAAGTGAAGATGCCGGTGGGGATACAATTTATCTTCAGTATTCCCGTAATTATATAGACTAAAGAAAGAGAATTTATAACGGCTATTTCTTGGAATTTGTTCTTCTTTAATAGCCGTGGTTTAACACTTCTCTCTTTCCCTTTTATATGCTCCATTTGAGCGAACTGTTGCCCCCCCAAGGGGATCAATAAGAAACGTTTTATGACCTGCTCCATCAAAATCTGATGCATTACATTTTCGCCAATACTTTAGGCAAATCTGAGAATAACTCCGAAACCAGGTTATGTTGCGTCAATTTTTCGATAACATTACTGTCGGGTTTTGAAAATACAATAAAAATATCCTCTTCCCCTAGCTTTTCTCTCACATTAAATGACAATTTCTCTCGATCCAAAGTGAATTCACTATACATTGCAGATTTGAGGCCACTTGCATCGATTCTAATCCACTTCTCAACAGCGTCAACATAGACAGCGTTCAGACCATGTAATATTAGCTGGGGTGCCTTTTGATCGTGATTAATCACTCGCTGATAGCAAAATCCACAGGGAATATTATTTGCCCGTAACAGTGCTGCCATTAAATGAGATTTAGCATAACATGTACCTTCTCTCTCTTGTAAAACTTCCGAGGCCTTAGAAGTAACAACCAAGCTATTTATATCAGCGGAATGACTAATCCTGTCACGAACATATTCAAATGTTCGTCTAATAATATCAATGGAATCGCTGGAATCTAATTGCATCTTTTCAGAAAGACTCTTAATATGAGTATTGGAAAAATCAACAATCTCGGATTCCTCAACATATTCATTAAAGCTATTTGCAAGTTCGAGCATTAGCCTTCTCCTTATATATAGTTCTGCCAGATGTCTGTACAAATCATATTAAACCACAAATAAATGATGAAATCCAGTTCTTTTTATACTTGATTGTTGAGTGATTTTTTCCATTCATATGCGATTAAATAAACAAACAACCATTGACAGCGAGTTCGCAATATGCGACAATTTGGCATGAGAGTTATCAGCAAATCAAGATTGACAGCATATAGTTTGAAGCATGCTGATACAAAAGACGCATTAAATACTTGGTATAAAATAATGCGGTCCAGCTCCTTCGGCTCGTTAGTCGAAGTAAGAGCGGTTCTGCCAAGTGCCGATCTGTGTGGAGACAACAATCGGTTTACCTGTTTCAATATCAAAGGTAATTCCTACCGATTGATTGTTGAAATAAAGTATAAATGGCAGAGAGTATACATCCATGAGGTTTTGACCCATGCGCAGTACACAGAAAAGTACTGTTAAGGAGGTAGCCATGTTATTAGTTCCTACAGAAGTAATAGATTTTTCTAATAAGCTGTACATCGAAAACGATAAACAGCTACATAAGCGAATAGCAGAATTAGATGAACTACTGGAACGCCTTGACGCTGGGGAATCCGAGCTAGAAGGTGTAATTCTTATGTATAGCGATGCGATAGAGCATTACGAAGATCAAAACATCAAGATCGATGCGCCTTCTCCTGAAGCCGTTATGAAAGTTCTCAAGGAAGAACACAGGCACAGGCAGAAGGACATGACCGACATTGCGTATAAGAC
>JAQICO010000126.1 GCA_027858495.1 Spirochaetaceae bacterium | reverse complement strand
CCATTGGAGATGACAAGGAAGTTATTACTGTTTCTGTCGGTCAAACTGTTATGTATGAAAAGTTCACAGGAACTGCAGTTAAGATTGATAACGAAGATCATCTGGTTGTTCATATGGGTGACCTAATAGCCGTAATCGACTAAACCTATTAATAATCAGAAAAAAAGCTGTCCATTGATTGGGCAGCTTTTTTATCTGAAACATTGAAGATCTTTCAAAATTTTATTTACTATTTTTTAATCTAAGATAAAATATTCCTTCAAAACTATCTTGAATTATTCCCTGTTCTTTAGTAAAAGATGAAACTTTTATCCTTCCTCTTCCAGAATCCTTTAAATCCTTTATTAGGCTATTAAGATCATCTTTAGATGGTACTTTACTATAAGCCATGGAAGACTCTTTAACTGGTTTCAAATAGTTGATGGAACAATTTTGTAATACAATAGAAACCTTAAATCCCAGTGCGTCACAGCTTGCTTTAACCTGAAGCCAACTGGTGATGATCAATTGTGAAGAAAGAGAGCCGGCATAGATTGTTTTATGAACGTTTTTATTCAGCTTCCAGGGAATACATGTAGTGACTCCCTGACCACTATACTGTAAGACCTTAATCCTTTGAAAACGAAGCTGGGGTATTTCTTTATAGATGTAGCGAGTGATTTTTTTGCATATTTTATCATTTTTTAGCATAGAAGAAGTTCTCCATATCGATAATCAAAGATTCTTTGCTTCCATGGTTTCTCCGAGTTTCCGGAAGAGATTGAATAAAAGCTGGTCCATAACTTTTCCGAAGGATACGACCATCTAAAACTAAAACTACTCCGCCATCACTGTGGCTGCGCATCAGCCGGCCGAACCCCTGTTTAAACCGGGTGATTGCATCGGGTAGAGACATATCACGGAAGGAGTTCCCTCCTTTTAATTCCAGGGCATCCATTCGGGCTTTTATCACTGGATCGGAGGGGACTCGAAAGGGAAGCCTGGTTATTATTACCATTTGCAGGGCTTCGCCGGGAATATCAACGCCTTCCCAAAATGAATCCGTGGCCAGTAAAACAGAGGAAAGATTTTCTTTAAACTGGGTTAAAAGGCGATGTCTATCCAATTCCCCCTGACGGAACAGACTGATTCCCTGAGCTTCAAGAGGGCCCTGAAGTTGTTGATAAACCAACATGAGTAATTCATAGGAAGTAAATAGAATCAATGCTTTTCCCTGGGAGATGCAAATACATTCCTCAATAAAGGGCAGACAATAGTTCAGCCATTCTTCTCTTTCAGTTGGGGAAGGTACATCTCTGGGCACAGCCAGCATCACCCGATCCCGATAGTTAAAGGGTGAGTCAAAAATTGCCTTTTCTTTGCGCTGCTCTTCTACCAAAGAAATACCTGTTCGATCCATCCAATATTTAAAATTTCTATTCACAGAAAGAGTAGCCGACGTACAGAGCACCGACGCAAAGGGTTCGTATAATGCTTCTTTCATCATAGGAGCTATATCCAGAGGCGTTATATAATAATGGAGATATTCCTTACCTTCCCGACCGCTTTTTTTCTCTATCCAGAAAATTTCATCTATTTTATCTTTGAAATTCCGGTAGGTTTCAAAAAACTGAGCAAAACCATCCAAACGGCTGATCTGCATTTTCCAATCCTGTATATAATCCTCTTCTTCTTGGCCTTCGGGCATTTCTTTCAGTGTATCCTGCATTAAGTGAATCAATCTCAACAGTTGATTCTGCAGTTTTAACATGGGTTCCATAATTCCAAAACGAAGGGATTCTTCCCGTTGTTCACGCAATGCCATGGAGCCTTTAAAGGGATTAAAGTCCATGGTTAAGCCTTCCAATTCATCGGAGGCCTTTAGGATCTCCTGAATGGCTCCGGGGATCTGATTTGCCTGATCGTTCATTCCAGCCCGTCTTTCCCAAATTCTTAATAAACCTGATTCCTTATTTCCTTTGGTACGGTAAATGCGGTTTAAATTTCTTACCATGGCATATCGGCTGTAACTTTTTGAAAAAAAGCTGGTGGCAGCCTTCTCCATATTATGAGCCTCATCAAAGATTACCCGCTGAAAGGGAGGCAGTACGGCAAAACTCTCAAAACCGAAGGACTGTAGACGCAGGGATAGATCCGCAAAGAGCAAATGATGATTTACCACCAAAATCCCTGCACTGGCGGCCTCTTTACGTGCCATCATGACAAAGCACTTTTCATAGTGAGGACAGCGAATACCGGTGCATAGATCGGCTTCGCTGTTTACTCTGCCCCAGGTTGCCGGATTAATTTGAAAACTCAGATCCGTTCTGGATCCGCCTTTACTTTGAGTGGACCATTCTTTGATAAGGCTTAAATCATCATTGCTGTCTCTGAAAAGAGAATCTTCATGCAATGCCTCTTGAAGCCTCTTAAGACAGAGGTAATTTCCTCTTCCTTTAACTAACACAGCCTTGACCTGAGAGTTGAGCATCTTTTTTACTAAAGGAATATCCTTTTCTATTATCTGCTGCTGAAGATTGATGGTGCCTGTACTGATCACCACCCGTTCTTTATTTTTCTCAGCCCATAGAAACGCAGGAATTAAATAGGCTAGAGATTTACCAACGCCGGTACCCGCTTCTGCCGCCATGATTAAATTTTCATTAAATCCCCGTACCAGCATTTTAAGCAGATTGATCTGAGGTTCTCTGGGTTCATATCCTTTCAGTAATTCTTCTAAAGGTCCGCCGGGTTCTAAATAGGCAGCAACGTCCTCCGGTTCAAGGGGGCCTTGAAATTCTGTAATGATAGGCTCAGACACCACATATACCCGTGAGACATTATTATCGACAATGTAAAAACCAATCCCCTGATTACCCAGCTGAGTAGCCACTGCTAGGTCTGCATTACTGGGCCTTAATTCACCGGAGGGATGGTTATGAATAATCACATCTCCCTTGGTCATATGGGGGAACAAAGCCGGAACAGCCTCTTCATGGCCCCGGGCAGAGACGGTAGCTTGACCAATAAGACCTTCCCGGTCAAGCTTACACCACCAAAGAACTTCATTCCCCTGGGATTGCTGAATTTCAGAAACCATTTCTTGGGTTACATTCATATGGATTCTCTGTTCTGCCAGCAATACCATATCCTAGATTAATTAGATGAAATCAAGAATAGTCCCTTTTGGATTTCATGACAAGCTTTATGACTGGAATGGCAATGTGATTTTTCTTAGCTGCTATGAATTATTCTTGAACAAGGTCCAACTTGGGTCTATGATACTTTCATGGTTAAAAAAATCTTCCTTCTTCTATTGTTTATTGGGGTGCAGCTTCTCTTTGCTTTGGACATTCAGGATGACCACGGATACATGAGACATTATGATTTGGATGAGCTGACATCTCTTTCTTTCCAAGAGCAGGATGGAACAATCATCAATTTATTAGATATTTTACCAATTTATAGAGACATCATTCAACTGGATATAATTTCTTCATCGGGCCTGTTAAACCTAAAAAATACCGATGATATTGCCCAGGCTAAATTATTTATTCAGAACGGTCAGATAGAATTAAGAACACCCCTTTATAGCTTTCAAGCCCCAAACAGTATAAGAATTCATAGCTCTTCTTCCGGGCTTAGTAATTTAACCGTTTGGGTAGATTCCACATGGCAGGATCTTGTTAAGGACCTTGAGATATTTGGTGAGTTCCATAATATCGAAATGAATATTCTTTTAACCGAGGACCTTGCCAACCAGTTTGCAGAATCGGTGATTTACCAGGACAACCTTCCCGATTTTATTTTTTACAGCCATAAAGACTACTCCTATGTCCAACCCTATATTATGGAATTAACACCGGGGAATTCTTCCATTGCATTATTACAAAGAATTGAACAAGCTCAGGATTCACTGGACATGGATATTTTAGAGCTGATGTATCTTCGTAATAATTATTCCTCCCTATCCATGGAAGAAAGATTGACCTATTACCATGATAATTCAGTTGAAATTCCTGAAGACCTCTATGAAATAGATAAATTGTATCTGTCTTCTCCGAGGGGATTGGACAGCCCGCCCCCTGTGTCATATCTATTAAGTTTTTATGCTGGCGAAAGAGAAAAACAGGGACTTTTATCGGTTCATGAGGATTTGTTTGACATATCGGCAGTTGAGGACAACTGGATTTTCTGGGAGTATAATTGGTATAATATTTCTCTATTGGATAAATGGCAAAGTTTTATTCCACTATTAAATCAAGGTATTTTAAGTGCAGAACAATGTGCCATGGAACTTAAGGAACAGGGATATGAATGAAGAACCCCGAGTGGGTATTTTTTGGAGCTATAAGAATCGAATTTTTCATCATCAGTCTTCTCCTCTTTCAGAGGGTATAAAAACAGATATCAGTGTGGATTACGAAGTGGGTCATTATGCGGCCTGGTTTCTAATGGATAAGATGGGACTTTTAAAGGAGTTACCGGAAACCCTTCGTTATGAATACGATTCCATTCCCCGCGGTAGAGTGGTATACCTATTCAAAAAAAAGTGTTTTGTACTTTACCACGGAGATGATATTACAGAGGATGAAAAAAGAACTATCATGAAGGCCTTCAAATTACCCGAAGATTCCACCATCGATGACATCGATATGCACTATAATCCCCTTCCCGAGGATTTTGTTTTTTAATTTTTCTTGCCTTATGGACAAAGAATTGGGCCTTTGCTATAATGCCAATCGTATTTGGTGCCGTACCCAAGTGGCTAAGGGAGTGGATTGCAAATCCATGATTCATCGGTTCGAGTCCGATCGGCACCTGATTCAAGGGAGTCTTTAATTAGACTCCCTTTTTTTATACCAGTACCAGGCCTGAATCATGATGGCCGAATAAATTTCCCCCGCTGAAATCGCGTGGTCAATTTCTTTTTCTGTCATCCACAAACTAACCATGGACTCATGTTCATCCCATGAGGTTACCCCGGAATCCCGAATGTCCTCGGCGAGGAATGTCCAGCATTGATTGTTCATAAAAGCGGGATTAGGATTTACTCTACCAATCTGTGTTAATTTTTCTGCGGTAAATCCAGTTTCTTCTTTCAACTCTCTTACCCCAGCCTTAGATGGTTGTTCTTCCGGTTCGATCGCACCCGCGGGAAATTCAACACTGAGGCATTGTGAACCCATGCGATATTGTTGAACCAGTAAAAAACGGCCCTCAACATCCCGAGGGATTAGGGTAACCCAATCGGAGCTGTCTAATTGATAAAAATCGGCCTGTGTCCCCTGATGATTCTGCATTTTCAACCTATATGATTTGAAGATGCTATAATCCCCAATAAGTATTTTTTCCAACTGGGTCCATTGAAGTTCTTTATCATTCATGGATTTCTTCCTCCAAGGGATATGGGTAGTCATTTCCCTGTAAATTTTTAAAGATAAAATGACGATTATCCTGCTCAACTATTCTATCTTCCATCAGGGGGATCTTTCCCCCGCCGGGTAAATCTACGGCGAACTGTGGCATTGCCATCCCAGAAACTAAAACACGCAGTTCCTTCATGATGGTATAGGTTCTAGATAGATTAACCCGAAAATGAGAGGTGCCACTGGCAAGGTCTCCCTGAAAGATATAATAGGGTTTTATTCCTTGTTCCAAAAGAGCATAACTTAGTTGCTTTAATATTTCAGGATCATCATTTATATTTTTTAATAGAACCGATTGGTTTAATATATTTATTCCCCGGCTTCGAATCTCCTGTATACATTGTTTAGCTTGGGGAGATAGTTCCCTAGGATGATTCACCTGTATAACCATCCATAGATTTTTACATCGCTGCATAACTTCCAATAATTCTTTTTGAAGCTTGTAGGGAGCAGTTATGGGCAATCTTGTGCCACAGCGTATAATCAATGGACGATTGAGGTTTCGGGACCACTGCTCTATATATTTCCATTTACTTAAACTGAGCAGTAGAGAGTCTCCTCCCGATAGGATTAATTCATGTATCTCAGGATGATCTTGGATATATAGAAGGGCATCATCCAATTCCTCCATGGATATTTCCTCATTAGGCCCCCCGGTAAAATGCCTCCTAAAGCAATGGCGGCAATATAGGGCACATTGATGGGTAACCAACAATAACAGTCTATCGGTATATCTATGTACAGCACGTCTAACAGGAGAATATTCCTTATCGTCCAAGGGGTCAGAACTCTCATAGTCTTTGTGGATATTTTCATAGCTTCGAGGAATGGCCTGTAAGCGTAGGGGATCCTTGGGTTGATCGTTGCATAAAGAAGCCCAATAACTATTTAAACGTACAGGAAGATTTTGAGAACTGGGTTTGGATAAATATTGTCTCTCTTTTTCCGTTAAGGAGAAATATTCCTCAATCTGATGTAGATTAGTTAAATCTTTCCATTTCATCTGGCCTATTTTAGGTTATTAACGGCTTTATTAAAAGTATGGAAAGCCGTTATATTATTAGATATGAATATTGATATAAGCCAAATCAGTGAAAATTTAATGGACTCCTATAAACTACTTGGGGGGATCAATCATCTTGGAGAGACCACCCTACCCTCAAGAGCCGCCGTTGAAACGATGTTATTTAATATGGAAAGTTTAATTTTTCCGGGATTTCAAGAAGAAGAATTACTGGAACAAGATTATATCGCTTTTAATCTGGGTGAAAAATTAAACAGGTTAGCCGCTCAATTAACCTTTGAAATAGCAAAAAGTCTTAGATATAAATGCCTTATGGAAAAAAAGGTCTGCAATAAGGATTGTAAATCCAGGGCCTCTTCCTTGGCTATAGAATTTCTATCACAAATACCTCAATTGAGGGAACAGGCTTTTAAAGATGTCCAGGCAGCGCTGGACGGGGACCCTGCGGCTCAAAGCGTTGAAGAGATCATTCTGTCCTACCCAGGCTTAGAAGCAGTGGTGGCCTATAGAATTGCACACATGATGTATCAAGAGCAGATCCTTTTAATTCCACGTATGATCTCTGAATTCATCCACCGAAAAACCGGCATAGACATACATCCCGGTGCGGATATCGGAGAATATTTTTTTATAGATCATGGTACGGGAGTTGTGATCGGTGAAACCACCAAAATTGGGAATCATGTAAAGATATATCAAGGGGTGACCCTCGGGGCTCTGAGTGTAAAAAAAGAGGAAGCCAATAAAAAAAGGCACCCCACCATTGAAGATTTAGTAACTATCTATTCGGGGGCAACCATACTTGGAGGGAATACCGTTATCGGAGAAAATTCCGTTATAGGTGGTAATGTATGGATAACCTCCTCCCTGGAAAATAATCGTCTTTTTTATCGCCAAGGGGAAGGATATAAAATTCGTAATAAAGAGGCTTAGATTTAACGGTTTACTTCAACCCTCTGAGTCACTTTGGATGTATAGATGGTGGTTTCATCAATGATACCAAGCTGAAGAATTTGAGCGCTAAAACTATCTGCGGAATTTTCATTATCAAAGGCACCAACACGAACACGGTAATAAAGGGTACTGTTAATACGCTTTGTTTGAATGGTGCTGCTGATACCCACTTGCTGCAGCTTGCTTTGTAGCTCATCAGCCTTGATCGAATTAGGAAAAGAGGCAAGCTGAATCCAATATACGGTTTTTTCAACATCTTCATAGCGAGGTTGCTGCACCACCGGAGCTGCTGGAGTTTCTTCTCGGCGAACTGTTTCTTCTCTATGAACAGCCGTAGTAATTTCTGGCTCCCTGACATCCTCTTGAAAATGAATGTCCAATGGACCTGTTGAAGTATCTTCATTCTTCATAAGTTGATCAATCAAGGCTTCTGAATCTTCTAAAACAACTTCTGGAACCTCAGCATCTGTTGGGGATTCCTGTCCAGGCAGACTTTCTTCTATATCTTCTTGAGAATCCGATTCTTCGGGCAATGTTGAATTATCAGATTGGGACTGCATCTCTGGATCGTTGATGGATGGTCGGTTATCCAAAATAGGATTCTCCCTTGAGGACAAACTGGGATTTTCAGAATTATTATCAAAATTGAACCCAGGAAAGAAAAAAGCCAAACCCAATAAAATGACAATGGCCAACATACCAAGGGCAGATAAAATAACCAAAAAAGTTGTTATGGGGCTGTTTTCTTTTTTATCTTCACTCATATCCCTATCCTTATTGTATTAATTAAACACTTTTGATTCCGCTGTTTTTATAAATTTCTGCGGATTTAATCTATTATACACAATATGAATATCGACTTTGCTGGAAAAAAGTTGAGGTTTTAAGAATCGTTGTGCGCGAAATCTTTGGAAAATAGCGGATAGTTTGATTTTATCTCTTTTCCAAATTCTTATTAGTCGTAAAATCCATGGACTTTTAATCCAAAAGATAAGATCACATTTCTCGGCCAGATTACTCTCGGATAATAAAGCACCATTTAAAATGGCCTTATCGCATTTTGCCAATTCTTCTAATATATTTTTTTCCAACCACGGATAAATAATATCCTGAAGTTTCTGCCTTTTTGAAGGATTTTTGAACACCAACAAACCAATGGCCTTTCTATTTATATTACCCCGGGAATCTATCACAGCATTGCCAAATTCTCCAATAATTGCATCGAGACAACCTTCAAGGGCATCATGAGCCCAAAGATCTAAGTCAAAGTGAACAAACCCCCTTGCTTCTAAACTTTGAGCAAGTAGATTTTTTCCGCAACCGGTCTTTCCTGCTATTCCCAGGATCATCAATGCATCTCACCCCAATTATCCGCGAATTCACAATTCACCCTTAGGGGACATTTTAATGTGATAATATTTTCCATTATGGGCTTTAATTCTTCTATGAAAGAAGCAGCTCTAGCCTTGGTTGTTTCAAAGATAAATTCATCGTGTACCTGTATCAAAAGAGAAACATCCTGGGGGTCTCGTTTAATATGTTTATTTATTGCCAACATAGCCTGCTTTACAATATCTGCAGCACTCCCCTGGATAACGGTATTTATTGCCATTCTATGGGCGGCCTTTTGTTCTGTTTTATTCCTGCTGTTAATAGAAGGAATTGGTCTGTAACGCTGGGAAATGGTATAAACTCCCCCTTGCGTCTCTGCCGATGCGACAGTGGCATCGATAAAGGCTCTAACACCGCTATATTGTTCAAAATATCTATCTATAAAATCTGCTGCTTCCTTTCTGGGAATTTTTAGTTCATTGGATAGACGAAAGGCGGACATACCGTACACCACTCCAAAATTGATAGACTTGGCGATTCTTCTTTTTTGACTGTCCACCTCACTTAAAGGTATATGAAAAAGAATCGATGCCGTCTGGCTATGAATATCTTCCCCCTGAATAAAGGCTTCTATCAGGTTTTCATCCCCCGAAAGATGCGCCAATAATACCAGCTCTATCTGAGAATAATCTGCGGAAATCAAAACATTTCCGGGAACAGCCTTAAAGGCTTTTCGAATTCTTCGTCCCATTTCATCACGCACAGGGATATTTTGCAGGTTTGGATCTTTACAGGATAAACGTCCGGTTGTCGTTCCGGTTTGAATAAAACTACTGTGTATTCTACCGGTTTCTTTATTGATATCCAGAGGCAGTTTATCCACATAGGTGGATTTTAATTTATTTAGGCTCCGATTTCTAAGAATCAATTCCGGCACAGGATTCATCTGTGATAGAATTTCCAAAACAGATGTATCGGTGGAATAACCGGTTTTATTCTTTTTCTGAACAGGAAGATTCAAATCCTCAAAGAGAATTTGCTGCAGCTGTTTTGGCGATTGCATATTAAATTCCCTCCCAGCCAACTGGAAAGTTTTTTGTTCAACCAATTGGATTTCCCTTTCCAATTCAACGGAGTAATCCTCCAATTCCTTGGCGTTTAAAGAGATTCCATTCATCTCCATGTCCACAAGAACATCGATGAGAGGCATTTCCAGTTTATGAAATAGATCATCCATTCGGGATTCTTTGATTAGGGGTTTTAAATGATGAAAAAGGCGTAAAGTAATTTCCGAATCCTCTGCAGCATAGGGCAAGGCTTCATTAAGTAGAATATCTTTAAAGACACTTCCCTTTGGAACCACTTCCTTAAAGGATATACAACGATAATTTAGATATTTATTTGCTAGAAAATCCATATTATAACGGTTGTTGCTTTCCTAAACCCAGGCGGCAACCATGGTATCAAAATAGATTGGACCGATGTCCAATCCCCATCGGATTAATACCTTTTTATCGTATTTTATATTCTGGCCTACCAGCCGGCTGTTGGTATTTTTAAAGAAGTTTATCAAATGTTTACGTAGGATAGATTCATCAATAACTTTTTCACCTTGGGGGGCCCGAACTGGAATATAGCAAGCCTCTGCAGGTTTAACAGAAAGAGAGATTCCCGCTAATTGGGCCTTCATCGAATCGGTGCTGTCTGTTTCTGTATCCAAGGATAACACCAATGCATTGGAAGCCATTTTTAGCCAATGGATCAGTTGTTCTTCACTTTGAATCAAAGAATATTTAACCTTTGATGTCTGGTAACTATCCAGGGATTTTTCCTGTTGCTGAGTGACCTGTATTTCTTCTCGTTTGAAGGTTTTAGCAAAGTCCTTAACAAGGCTGTTTAACTGCCACTGTTCAGCTATTTCAATGATACGTTGATCTAGAGGTGCTTTCATTAAACTATCTTGAATATGAACATCCATTGGAACTTTACATTCTATGGTTACCAGTTTCTTACTGAAAAAAGCCATCTCTTTATTGTCTAATAACTTGCTTCGTTGTGATGTAGACTTAATAGAATCCAAATTATCATAGATACCCTGCAAATCATTATAATCGCTTAATAATTTTACCGCTGTTTTTGGTCCTATACCGGCCACTCCAGGGATATTGTCAGATGAGTCACCGATCAGGGCAAGGTAATCGATCATTTGATCAGCACGAATGCCCTTATCCGCCATAACGGCTTCTTCATCCATCACCATTATTTGCCCTTTGCTGGGTCTGAGAATTTTTATTCCAGGCTGAACCATTTGAAGCAGATCCTTATCGGCCGATAGAATATAGGCTTCCCATTGATTGTCCTTGGCTTCCAAGGCCAGGGTACCCATAATATCATCGGCTTCAAAGCCCTTTTTTTCGTATACACAAACGCCCATTGCCTGGAGCAATTCTTTTATAGGTTCTATTTGAGCCCGTAATTCCTGGGGTGTGTCTTCTCTGTTGGCTTTATATTCACTGTAAAGATCGTGCCGAAAGGTGGGCCATGGAGCATCCATGGCAACCACAAGGTATTTTGGATCTTCTCGTTGAATTAAAGAGAAAAAAGTTTTAAAAAAGCCAATTAATGCAGAAACATTTTGACCTTTACTATTGGTTAATGGAGAACGTAAGAAGGCGAAGTATGATTTATAGATCATCCCATAGCCATCAATAATATAGAGTTTTTCTTTCATGTACGAATATCAATATAAGCTGGTTTTAGATCCCTGTAAAGCCTCTTTTGCCGGTTATCCTTGAGCAAATAGGCCTTTTCTTTTAATTTTAGGTCTTTTCTTTTTTGACTAAGCTGGTCCATCATTTTATCTAGCAATATCTTTACATGTTCATAGGTATTCCAGATGTTTTTATCCAACAATATTTCCGGTGTTTCAGGAAAGGAAGCAATAACTTTATTCAGATGCTCCAGTTTTCCAATATATCCCTGTTCGACTTCTCTAAAATTCTTATAATAATTATTTTTAAAATTTCCAGCAACCTCTAATTGTTCATTGAGGAAATTTTGATAATCCCTCATCAGGTTAAGCTGCTTTCTCTTCAACTTGATGATATATTCCCTGCTGTCCATATCTAGCCTGCAATATTGATACCGGCGGGTTTGGCATTAACGGAACCCATCTTGGCTGTAATGGCCAACCAGGCTTCTCCCAATCCCTTCATATGATCTCGTACTTCAATCAGATTAGAAACTTCTTTTTCGAGATTAGCCTCCATCAACCTCTGATTAAAATAAATATAGAGATTCATCAGATTTTGGGCGATATCTCCTCCCCGGTTTAAATCAAGTGAGGCATTTAATTCAGTAATAATATCCTGAGCTTTAACAATGGCATGATGAGCCTTTTCGTAATGATGTGCTCCGTTGCTTAAAGCCAGTTGCGCAATGTCTAACTGCTTTAGGCATTCATCATAGAGCATAACAATCAATTTACCCTGTCCTGCAGTTTTAATGGTGGTCTCTTTGTAAGCATTTAATGGATTCATTAACCCCTCCCTACGGAATTATTATCGACAAGTCTCTTAGACTACTTTAAGTTATTCATCGTGCATTTTCCATGATAGTACTGACATCAACAATTTCATAGCCCTGACGCAATAATTCCTTTTTAATATGATCTATCTTTTGATACAAGTAATCATCTCTGATTTCTTCCACTCCAATATCTATGGAGATAATAGAACCTGGTTTTTTCATCTTCATTATTCGATCGATCAAGTCAGATGCAGGTGCATAAAGCTGCTCATAGTTTATCCCCACCCAGTCAAGAGAATCGATATCCCTACTGACATAGGTGTAATTGATGGATTTTGAGGCATCAATTATCATGGAATTCACATAATACCACGGAGCATGCCACAATGTGGAGACTTCACTACCGGTGGCTTTAAAAAATTCATCCTCATTCCTGGCAAGACCTCTTATGATAAAATCTTCATCAAGATTATATTGCCCATCGGAAAAATCCATATTTGTGTAAAAAAGTGATCCTATTTCGTGTCCTTCATCCACCAATATCCGCAATGCCCCGGGATATTTTCTAATAAAATTTCCATTAACAAAAAAGGTACAACGTAAATTATATTCGGAAAGAGTATTTAGTACATCCAATAAACCATTATCCTCTGAAACTATATTAAAGACCAGGGCAACTTCTCTTCTTCTAATCCTTGATCCATGAATAAAGTAGCCATCGGTTACTATGGGATTTGAATCGTTCAGGGGGAAATCCTCTGGAACTTCACCGATATTTTGAACAAGAGGCAATGTCCCATACCCGTCAATCTTACGGAGCATGATCATTTCTTCAAAGTAAACACCACCCTTGGGTTCTAAAAACACTCGGTACTTTGAAGAACTCAATCGGGGATCTCTTATATAATTATCCTCTGATTCATTCCATCGTTGATTTTCTACATCCCAAGTATAATTTTGTCCTCTAGATTCCATTTGAATCAATCCATGAGTATTAAACCCATAATTTTCGGGCTGAGACAATATGAGAAAATCATTCCGATCGCTTAGGTAATCCCATTCTCCAGACATATATTCACCAAAATATAATATTTCTCTTGAGTTTTTCCAATGGTGAGAAACGATGGAATCGATTTCTTTTTCCATGATGACATCCCATTGTTCATAGCCACGCAGAATAATACTGTTCGGTGTTATTAGACTAACTATTTTTTCATCGGGGGATAAAGCCATATCCAATATGCCCCGTTGATTTAATTCTACGATGCCAGCATCGGGATTGGTGGAATCATAAATAAAGACGATACTACCCCCACCTTGATTTAACCGATTCCTGGTAAGCATGGTAATTTTACCTTTGCTGGACCATAATATTTTTTCTACGGTTGAACCTACGGGCATTTTCATAAAGGGAAGGCTGATCAACCGGCTATTCATATTATAATCCCGAAACTCCATATCGTATAAAAAGATGTTTCCCTCTCCCTTTTTCACCAGGATGTTTTGACCGTCGGGGGAGATCCAAAACTTGTCTCTACTGCTTTGAAAATCGACAAAAAGGCGTCCTGCTACGGTTCCAATCTGCAAAGGAGTATCATAAAAAGAAAGGGCAAAGATTTCCGTTGCATGAATTTTATAGATATTTCTACCATCGATATATACTAAAGAATTGTCCTTGGTCCAGTTAAAACTGTTGATCCCCCCATTGCCGATTTTATGGGCCCGATCTATCCCAATACGTCCTTCGAGATATTGAGATATGGAAAAATAATATATTTCATTTTCCTTGCTGTAGCAAAATATTCTTGAATCGGGTGACCACTTAGCCAAAGGATCTGTATAATCCGGTTCTATATCTTCTGCGATAATACTTTCGGTATTACGTACCAAGTCTCTTAATACAAGATTTCCCGATACTACTCCCTGTCTTTGAAAATAGATGATATAATTCCCATCAGGAGATAGACTCAAGGGTTCTAACCTACCTAAACGAGGAGGATTTCCCGGCCCATAACTTGGATAAAAATCCATACTGTTCATTCTATGGGTTTCTAGATTACCCTGAAACAAACCCAAGCGATTTTGAATATAAAAAACTTCATCTCCAGTATTGTAATAGGTTTTTTCGGGATAAAAGCTGAGGATTTGCTGTGTACCCTGTTCTAACTGATGCATCAATAAAGATCCATAGCCTTGCCTAAAACCACTTGGATCAGAATGAAGCGTATAAAGTAATTTGTTATCTTGACTCAAATCCAACGAAGAAAAAGAAAAAATTCCCAACAGAGGAACCAATATAAGTGATTTGAGAAGCCTTTTAAAAATATTTCTTTTCATCTCTTTCTTTATCGGCCATAGAAGGCTAAAACTTTTTCTTTTCTCTGCTAAGCATTAACTCTAACATGTCACGGTCAATTTGATTTAGGATTTCCTCCATTCTTTGCAAGTTATCTTCCTTAAGAATTATCTCCATTTCTTTACTGCTTTGCTCTATGGATTCCTGTAGATCCAAAGAATGATCCTTCTCTACACCGCACCAGGGACAATAGAGATATTCCACATTTATAAAACGTCTGCAGGATTCACAAAAACGTTGTTTATCCATCCATTACCCCTTTAGCATTTTAACGACCACCTCAAGAGACGTATACAGTTCTTTACTTAACTCTTTTTGTGTAATAACGCCATCGGATATAGCATCAGCCACCAGAAGAAAATTATCCGATGTTTTTAATGACTCATTTAAATGATAATAATCCTGTATTTTATCGTCGGCTTTTTTAATATCTCTCTTGTTTTTGCTCCAGCTCTTAAAAAATTGGGCTATCTCCTGAAGAGCCAATTCTTTTCTTTTATCCATAACAATCACAGTGAGTTTTACCAATTCTTTTTCTTCTTTTTCGCTAATTCTAATCATAAAAGTTCTGCTGCCATTTCAGCCAATTCACTCCTTTCCGATTTTGCTAAGGTGATATGTCCCGACAACTCACTTTTCTGAAATGCATCAATTAGGTAAGAAAGACCATTGGATTCTTCATCCAAATAGGGACTATCTATTTGATAGGGATCTCCAGATAAAATAACCTTTGTGCCTTCTCCGGCACGGCTAACGATGGTTTTCACCTCGTGGGGAGTCAGGTTTTGCGCTTCATCGATAATAATATATTGTTTTGGCAGCGATCGCCCTCTTATATAGGTGAGTGCTTCTATTTCTATGACTTTATTATTGAGCAATTGATCGATACTTTTTAGATTTTGCTGTTTCGCAGAATCGATGATCAGCTCAAGATTATCAAAAATCGGCTGCATCCAGTGGGCCATTTTCGTCTGTTTAGCTCCGGGTAAATATCCCAGATCATTTCCCATAGGAATTATGGGTCGACTTACCAAAACTCGGGTATATTCCTTATCTATCAGGGTTTTTTTTAATCCCGCAACAAGGGCTAAAAGGGTTTTGCCTGTACCTGCCTTTCCGATCATACTGACCAAGGGAATGGAATCATCCAGGAGCAGATCAAAGGCTAAACGCTGCTTGATATTTAAAGGAGATATTCCCAAAACGGCTTCCATGGAAGAAGGAATATGTTTTAGAGCTTTTTTACCGCCCATGTAACGACCGATATGGATTCGCTTGGATTCCCCTTTTTCATTGAGCAGAACAAATTCATTGGGATTTACGGGAGAATCCCATGACATGGTGCCCTGTTTTTCAAAGATTTTTTGCTCGTCTCTACTTATGCTACCGTCCTGAGATCCGGTATATAACGAACTGATACTAACCTTATTTTTTTCATAATCCACAGCCCGTAAACCCAATACATCAGCTTTGATTCTTGCATTGATATCCTTAGATACAAAAAAAACCATTTTACCCTTTTCTTTTTCTTTGAGGGCACACATGATGATACGGTTATCAATTTTATGGGCCTTCATTCCATCGGGTAAATTATGGCTTTCCTCTAGCCCGACCCTCAATATTCCGCCATTTTCCAACTTTACCCCCTCACTGAGGGGATGATGTTTGGACACATCGTTGATAGCACGAATTGCATGACGAGCACTACGGCCTCTGGCGGCACTATCACGTTTCAATTTATCCAGTTCTTCAAATACCCAGAGAGGAATGACCACTTCATTGCCCTTAAAAGATAAAAACGCATCGGGTCTATGGATTAAAACATTTGTATCTAAAACAAAACATTTCTGAGGATTTTCGTTGTTAACATCGCTGCCGTTGGTCATTGTTGTCTCCCACTTTAATATCAGTATAAAGCAAATATGAGGGGGATCCTACAAAAAAAATCAAAGAATGTATTTCTCTCTAACAAAAGACAGAGCACTTTCTATGTTATTTGTTTGCTAGATCATCGGTTATGGTTGCCGCAGCTGTTCTTCCTTCACCCATGGCCAGTATCACCGTGGCGGCTCCCAATACAATATCTCCCCCGGCATAGACTCCTGGAATGCTGGTGCGGTTCTGATCATCCACCACTATATTTCCCCATTTATTGGTATCCAGGTTGCCGGTGGTCTGACGGATCAGGGGATTGGACACATTGCCCAGGGCGGGGATAACCGTATCCATATCCAGTTCGAAATAATCATTCTCCAGGGGAACGGGACGTCTTCGGCCTGAGTCATCGGGCTCTCCCAATTCATAGCGCTGGCATTTTAAAGCCTTCACCTTGCCCTTTTCATCCCCCAGGATTTCCACGGGGTTACAGAGAAAATGAAACTTGATTCCCTCTTCCTCGGCATGGTCCACCTCTTCGGCCCGGGCAGGCATCTCTTTACGGGTTCGGCGATAGATGACGTTCACCTCTTCGGCTCCCAGACGCAGGGCCATACGGGCCGAGTCCATGGCCACATTCCCGGCCCCTAATACGGCCACCTTTTTGGAATCGTAGATGGGGGTATCTACATTTTCTTTATCGTAGGCCTTCATTAAATTGGCCCGGGTGAGGTATTCGTTAGCGCTGAATACACCCACCAGATTTTCTCCGGGGATATTCATAAACCGGGGCAATCCGGCGCCGGAACCTATAAACAGGGCGTCGAATTTGTCTTTCTTCAGCAGATCTTCAATGGTTCTGGTTCGCCCGATCAAAAAATTCTGATGGAACAGCACACCCATTTCTTTTAGGGTATCGATTTCCTTTTTAACAATGGCCTTGGGCAGACGGAATTCAGGAATCCCGTAGATCATCACGCCGCCGGGTTTGTGGAAGGCCTCGAAGATCTCCACCCGATGACCGGCCTTGCGCAGGTCTGCGGCTGCGGTAAGACCGGCGGGACCGGAACCCACCACGGCTACCTTGAATCCCGAATCCGGGGCAACTTCCGGCGTTTTTACCTTACCCGATTCCCCTTCCAGGTCGGCCACATAGCGTTCTATCCGACCGATGGCCACGGATTTCATGGGATCTTTCAGACTCTTACCCAAGGTACATAGTTCCATACACTGGGATTCCTGAGGGCAAACCCGTCCGCAGATGGCCGGAAGCAGGCTGGATTCTTTGATGATATCCACCGATTCCTGAAAGTTTCCCTCGGCGGCGCTGCGTATAAACCCGGGAATATCGATGGCCACGGGGCAGCCCTTGATACAGGGAGCGGTCTTGCAGTCCATACAGCGCAGAGCTTCCACTTGAACTGCCTCAGGGCTGTAACCCAGGGCAACTTCCTGCTGGTTATGGCTTCTTTCCTGGGGATTTTGGCTGGGCATATCCATTTGAGGAATGGCCATACGGTCCTTGGCTTTTAATTCTTTTATTCTGGGCTGAAGATCTTTGAGCAGATCCTTTGCCTCTTTGGTTAATTCTTCTGGATTTTTATAACTCATATTCCCTCACCCTATCTATTTGATTTTATCGAGATTACAGCGATGATTGGCCTGCTGTTCCTGTTTTTTGTAGGACTGCAGACGTAACATCATATTGTCAAAGTCCACCTTATGCCCGTCGAATTCCGGACCGTCTACACAGACGAATTTCGTTTCTCCACCCACGTTGACCCTGCATCCGCCGCACATGCCTGTGCCGTCCACCATGATGGTGTTCAGACTGACCATGGTATGCACACCGAAGGGTTTGGTGGTCAGGGCGCAGAATTTCATCATAATGGGTGGACCGATGGCCACCACTTCATCTACCAAGCCCTTTTCGCAGAGTTCTTTTAGGGGTTCGGTAACCAGGCCTTTTCTACCATAGGACCCATCGTCGGTGCAGATGATCAGCTCATCGCTCCAACGGTTCATCTCTTCTTCCATGATGAGCAGCTCCTTGTTTCGGGCGCCCATGATGGTGATGACTTTGTTGCCGGCCTGTTTATAGGCCTGAACGATGGGATGCATGGGGGCTACACCGATCCCGCCGCCCACACAGACCACGGTTCCTTTTTTTTCTATGACTGTGGGAGTGCCCAAGGGACCCAATACATTTTCAATCTTATCGCCCACGGATAATTCAGATAATTTTAAGGTGGTTTTTCCCACAGCCTGAAAAATAATGGTTATTAGACCTTTCTCTTGGTCTGCATCGGCAATGGTTAGGGGAATACGTTCACCGAAATTACTGTCCAGTTGTAATATTAAAAACTGACCTGCTCTTCGGGCCTCTGCAATGAGGGGAGCTTCAAAGGTCATCCGATAGACATCCTGGGACAGCTGTATTTTTTCTACGATTTTATTCATATTTACCTCTAATTAATTATTTCTTAGGATATTTCCTAACTTTCCAAGTCTTTATTCTGACAAAAAACCACTATTTATACCACAAAATAGGATATTTTGGGAAGATAGCTTCAATTGCTATCCCTGTAAGAGCAGATTTATGGATTAAGCAGCCAAAATATGCTATATTATATGTGATGAAATATTGGTTTTTTGCACTTACCATCTTAATTGTTCTCACAGGATGTTTTGTAATTCCTCCTATGGAATTTACCTTTGTTAATAATTCGATCTCAGAAACACTGACCATAACTCCAGTAGTGGGTGCAGGTGAAGACTGGGTAGAATTTACCGTTGCTCCTGAAACTAGGGCTACGGTTAAAAGTCAGAATAGCAATTTAAACTTCGATTATACTCCCAACTCTTTACAAATGGAAGAATATACTGGTAACTATACCTTTATCTTTAATGATGCTGAAGATCTTTTTTAACAGGTTAATTCTGTTATTATTCAACCATAGCCTTTCCGATTAACCATGGATACTTGACGCTGACTCAACCTTGAGGTATTTTTTATGCTATGGCAAATATATTCACAAACCTTTTTGGTAGCAAATATGAAAGAGATTTAAAGGAACTGTTTCCTTTATTACATAAGGTTAATCAGAAGGAGCTTTGGGCTCAATCACTTAAAGACGAAGAATTTTCAGTACAAACCCAACGGTTTAAAGAAGAACTGAAACAGGGCAAAACCCTGGATGATCTACTCCCCGAGGCCTTTGCTCTGGCCAGAGAAGCCGCTTTGCGTGTTCTTGGTGAGCGCCCCTACGATGTACAGATTTTAGGCGGAATTGTTTTACATCAAGGTAAAGTCATGGAATTAAAAACTGGGGAAGGTAAAACCCTTGCTTCGGTTGCCCCAGCCTATTTAAATGGTTTAACCGGTCAGGGAGTTCACGTTATTACGGTGAATGACTATCTGGCCAGCCGTGATGCAGAATGGATGCGGCCAATCTATGATCTAATGGGTCTTCAGGTAGGAGCCGTTCTTTCCAATATGGATCCGGCCAATCGGCAAAAGGAATATGCCAAAGATATCACC
>JAQICO010000278.1 GCA_027858495.1 Spirochaetaceae bacterium | reverse complement strand
TTACCAAGGTGATCCTCATAGGTCCCTGGAATCGGGAAAGCCAGCAATGGCCCGAGCTGCACCAAGCGGAACAGAGCATTAAAAAGGATCTGGGAGATCGGGTTTATACAGCTTTTTCTAAACCCTTTTATCTGGAAGTGATCAATGGGGATTGCAGTAAGGGAATCGCTTTGGAATATCTGATGAAAGAGCAGGGGCTTCAAAAACAGGATCTAGTAGCCTTTGGTGACGGGCTTAACGATCTGGAAATGCTTCAATTTGCTTCAACTTCGGTGGCCATGGAGAACTCCCATCCAGAACTATTCCAGCACTGCACTCATAGAACCTCCGATTGCGATGAAGACGGGGTGGCGGCTTTTATTGAGAAGCATTATTTATGAGGTTACCATGTTCCGGGAAATAATGACCCTGGTGGTTTGTCTTTATGCTATTGTAAAAATGGTTTTTTCCCTGGTTAAAGCCCTAGATACAAATCAGAGACCTCTGCTCTTTTTATCGATTTTTTTAATCCTCATGCTTATATTCCTTTTCATCCGGTCTGTTCTTCGGATTATTAGACATTTAAAGGATCGATAGACCCCAAGCTTAAGGGTATCTTTTAGAGTTGGGTAATTCGCTTTATTTCAAATTAAATACAACTGAACCACAATAGTACATCTCCGTAAAAAATCTATCTTTACACAACCTGGTTTCGAATGGGAATTCGGGTAAATTAAACAAAACTATACCAAAAGTAGAGTAACAATTGGACTGCTGGTCTAGTTTTGAAATCCACAAAGGGGGTTATCATTCTGTAAGCATAATTTCTGTTGAATTTAAAGATAAGCAGGGATTATGGAAAAACTTATAAAAAAGTAGTGGCTGTCGCAAAAGTCCCCTTTAGCCCTGATACTGCGTTGATTTTCTGCACGGGCTACGCATGTAGTACATCTATACTGTGTTGCCGGTTCAAAAATCGTCTTGTCTCAGAACTAAATCATGACTTTTGTGACAGCCCCTATTCCGAGGAGAAACGGAATGAAAAAAGAAAATTTTAAATTACTGTGTACGCTTTTATTTGGTGTATTGCTGTCGGTAGGTTTCCTGTCTTGTGATGTATCAGGAGATAGCGATAAAAAAGACAATAACACCAGCAGTATTCAGGGGCCTGTTTCAGTCAGCTGGAATATTGCTCTAGCCAATGATGGGTCCACGGTACCCGATCAAGTGACTTTGGTTGATGCAACGGGAACCGTTCTAAGCAGCAGTGTCGAATCTCAGTCCATGAATACGGCAGCTGCGGGTTCCGGCCTCAGTACAGAATCCTATTTCGGTGCCGAAAATTCCCTTCATATTATATGGGATGGTCTTGATACCTGGGGTGGCTGCTTCGCCAAATTCGGCGCTGTAGATCTCAGTGCTTTCTCCACTGTTAAAGTTGCAATTAAAGGATTACCCGATTCCCTGGCAACGCTAATGTTTAAGATTGAAGATACCTCTTTTGTCCAGAATCAGCCCGGTGGTTTTAACGAGATTAACTTGGCGGCCATAGAACCTTCTTCTGTCGATGGAGAATGGGAAATTTATGAATTACTTAGTTCTGTCGATTTCGTTGATGTTGATATGACTAACTTTCAGGCGGTGGGATTTTGGAATCCCTTAGATTCCGATGAAAACCCCGGGGTAGCCGATATCCTGGTGGATGTTATTTTCGAGTAAACTTTTTTAAGGAAAAAAATATGGATATACTAAAAAATACTATACTTTTCAGCCTATTTGTACTGTTGTTATTGGGATGTCAGAACATCTCAGAAAACTCGCTGGATCAGGCTGGAGAGATTTATATGAGACCCCGAGGTGGAGAATTTAATAATACCGTTTCTATAATTATTGGTAATACAGAGGGTAATGCCAATGTATATTATACCTTGGATGGTTCTGAGCCCAATGAAGATTCCCTTCTTTATACAGAAGCCCTCGATATTAATACCTCTGTCACTGTAAAGGCCATTGCCCTTGGTTCTGGGGTAGAGGACAGTGAAGTTATTACCGAAAATTATAGGATAAAATGTTCCAGTCCTCAGCCAGTTCAAAGCAGTTCTGATATGACTTCTATGCAGGTTTTGGAATTCTCATGCGACACCGAGGATGCAGTAATACATTATACAACCGATGGAACCATTCCAGATATAGATTCCCCCATAATTAATCAACCTATTCTGATTGAATCCACCCAATCTCTTAAGGCTGTAGCGCTAAAGGCCGGTTTTGAAAACAGTGATACCGTTACTTTGGACTATGTAATTGCTGGATCTCTTTTCAGCGGCAGCTTCGGACTCTCCGGAGGTTCCATAATACAGAGTTCCGAGGCGGGAGAAAAACTGGATAGTGCAGGAAATTTAACCTTTTCTGACAATAGCAGTTTACCATCGGGTAATGTGGTTATTGTTCAGCCGGACAATACAAAACAAACCATCGATGGTTTTGGGGGATCTTTTACCGAATCTTCAGCTTACATCCTCTCCTATTTAACTCCGGTAGAAAGAGCTTCTTTGATGAATGCTTACTTCGGGGCATCCGGTGCAGATTATTCTTTGACCAGAACTCACATAGCTTCTTGTGATTTTTCGGTGGAGGGGCGATATAGCTATACACCTACAGAAGATGCAACCCTTGGTGATTTCAGTATTGTTGAAGACACAAAGGGATTTTCAGACACTCCTGCTCCTAGTCATTCTGGCTATCAAGGAGTTTACGACGGTCTTTCACCCACAGACCCAAGCTATGATCTAGTTCCAATGATTAAGGAAGCTTTGGCTATCAATTCGGAAATACGGATCATCGCGTCTCCATGGAGTCCTCCCAAATGGATGAAAAACAATAATGATGAATTCGATGGCAATTTACTGGCCGAGCACTACAGCACCTTTGCTGATTATTTCTCAAAATACCTGTCGGCTTACCAGGCCGAAGGGATCGATATCTGGGGTATCACTCCAATCAATGAACCTCATGGAAACGATGGACTATGGGAAAGTATGCATTTCACTGCGGCCGGAGAAAGTGACTTTATCGCCAATCATTTGGGCCCTACTCTTTGGGCCGATGGGTTTTCATCTGTAAAGATTCTTGGTTATGATCAGAATCGTGGTGGTGCTCTGGGATTTGCCGATGCAATCCTTGGTAATGCTGCGTCAGCTCAATATACCTATGGTACAGCAGTTCACTGGTACGGAAGTTCCTATAGGACCTTTGATGAAGAACTGGATGCGGTTCATAATGCCTTCCCCGATTATGCAATACTCCATTCCGAAGGTTGTATCGACTCTTTAGGAGATGATGAACCTCTTTACAGTTGGTGGGATGACGATGCATGGTGGTGGAATCAGAACGCCACGGAATGGGGACATATCTGGGCTGCGAACAAAGATAACCATCCCGTTTATACACCGGTACACCGCTACGCAAGAAATATCATAGAAGGAATGAACCATTGGTTAACCGGATGGATAGATTGGAATCTTGTATTGGATAAACGCGGAGGGCCCAATCATGTAGGCAATTTCTGCGGAGCACCTGTGATGATCGATCCCGCAACTGGACAGGTCTATTACACTCCTATATACGATGTGATGAGCCATTTTAGTAAATATATAAAACCAGGGGATGTGGTTCTTAACACCACTACCTTTACACCGGATCTTCAAAGCGATGTGCTTCATGCCGCGGCGGTCCAGAATAGCAATGGTAATATTACATTGGCTATTTTAAATACATCCAAAGAAGCAGTGATTTTTGATATTCTTATTGGTTCTCAGATGACAACCGTAACCATTGCTGCAAATGCTATTCAGACCATTATCCTGAATTAAGCAATTTTTTCTAATACTTTTCTACTTCTGTTTTTTGATCCAGAGGAATTTTCTTCTGGATCATTTTTTTTAGTTTTTTTTTGCACTATATTTTCCTGTTTAGGATCTCCGAAAGAGCAAGCTTTCATTGCATTAATTTTGAAATGATATTGAATAGAAACGATTCAGGCCCAAAGCGATTTTGTTGAGAATTTTCAAGAAATAGAAATAGATCCTGTCGGTTTTTTACTCCAATTTTTGAGTAGATTGATCCCATATGGTATTTAACCGTTGATTCCGCAATGAATAGCTTCTCTGCTATCATTCTATTCTTATATCCTTCTAGAAGAAGATTTAGAACTTCAGTTTCTCTGGGGCTTAGGTTGAACTGTCGGAAAAAGGTATCCTCGGAATTCATAAGAGAACCAATCAGAGGCTTGATGTTTATAGCACTCCAGCGAAAGCCAACAACTCTATCCTGATGAAGTATTGGGCTGGCTTTGGCCAGAATGGTTGTCCGTTTTATTTGGTCTACATATATTTTTACTTCTAAAAATGAGGAAAAACCCCTTGAAATAATTTTACTGCAATATTCGCTAAGACGGACTCTGTCATCCTCGGCTATGTAGGATAT
>JAQICO010000085.1 GCA_027858495.1 Spirochaetaceae bacterium | reverse complement strand
TATTGATATGGAGGCTACAGAAAAAAAGAGAAATCTACGTCATTCTACTCTTAATCCTCAATTTGTCATGCAGGAAAATATTACGCAGCAGGTATTAAACCGACTGGATGATTTTCAAGAGCCAATTAAACCCTATTTAGAGAATCGTGGTCCCGTTCCTACGGAACTACTGGATCTGATACCTCTCAGTATGATCGAATCCTTGGCGTCACAACCATCGCCAGAATATATTCTCAGTACTACCCGTGAAATGGTGGTTACTATAATGTATAGAGGATATTTTAAAATTTTGGACAATCAAAAGGACCTTTGGGAAGATGACGATCTTATAGAAGTAATCACCACCGGCGAGGTACAGGGCTTTAAAACCACCATGATTCGTGGATATATGCTTACCAAAGATAATATCGACCAATATATCAGCTCTCAATTACCCCAAGATTTAAGCCCCCCCTCACGGGCTCTAATTCGGCAACTGGTTTTATATTTTATCGAAGAGAATTGTTATTACAATCAGCTGCTGACCAATCAGAGACAGCAGGAGATTTTCCGTTTGGTTGATCCAGTGGAAATCCAGTTTTCCAAGGGGGATATCCTTATATATCAAGGGGCAGTACTTACCTCTAGGGATATAGAGAAACTTGACAGTCTGATTGAACAATTGGGGCCTGTAAGCCTAGGAACCTTTCTGTATCCTTTCTTTTATCTGGGATTAATCGTTTTTTTAGGGGCTTGTTTTATGTTGGCCTTTAAAAGGGTAATCCAAAAGCCACAAAATATTATTCTGGCCTTTTACCTGCTCCTCTTTTTTATAATCTTTCTTATTTTTATACTGCAGTGGACTTCCTTGGATCGAACTACTCTTATTTTAGCATTATTTCCTGCAGGTCTAATTACTTTGCTATTATCACAAATTTTAATATATCGAGAAGATCTATTGGTTTTTTCGATTTTATTATCCCTGTTGTCCTTTTTTCTCAGTCATGGACAATCGGAATATTTTATCTTTACCCTGGTCTCTGCCATGGCCGGTGTTTTTGTTTTACCCAAGGGAGAACGGAGAATCGATCTTTTCAAAGCGGGTGCTAGGCTAGGATTAATACATTTTTTAATGATACTTTTTATGCTGATTCAGCAGAAAATACCCCTGGGAAAAGCTATTATAGATCTGGGGCTGGCACTAGTCTCTGGTCCATTGGCATCCTTGGTAATCATGGGAATGTTGCCATTATTTGAGCAGTTTATGAACAGCTGTACTCCCTACCGATTATCGGAATTATCCAACCTTAATGATCCCATAATGAAGCGGATGTTCATTCGCGCACCGGGAACCTATGTACATTCAATCAATGTTGCCTATATGGCAGAACCGGCCTGTGAAAACATTGGAGCCAATGCAATGTTAGCCCGAGTCGGGGGGTATTATCACGATATAGGTAAGATAGATCAGGCGGAGTACTATATCGAAAATCAGAAGGAGGGTAATAAGCATGATGAGCTTAAAGCCAGCCTTTCTGCGGCTATTATTAAATCCCATGTTAAGGCCGGTGTAGAACGGGCCAGGGAATTAAAGTTACCCAAAGAAATTATAGATATTATTGCCCAACACCACGGGACTAGTCTCATACGATATTTTTATGATAGAGCAATGAAGGATGAACGACATAAATCTACCATTAATAGGGAGGATTTCTGCCATCCCGGTCCCCGTCCTCAAACCAAAGAAGCGGCTGTTGTAATGCTTGCTGATACAGTGGAAGCTGCCACAAGAACCCTACGGAAACCTACCAGGGCAAAATTAGAAAAATTTATTTGGGAGCTTATTATTGACCGTTTTCAGAATGGAGAACTTAACGATTCCAGCCTAACCCTTAAAGAACTTGAAATAATCAAGGATAATTTTGTTCATGTACTTACAGGTCATTTCCATTCTAGAATAGACTATCCCGCAGCGGAGATAAAAAAAAATGAAAAATGAGATTCAATGGATTGGTGCAGAGGAACAAGAGGATTTCAATCAAAGTCTGGATGGCTTTGTCATGGAAGTCCTGGATATTCTCTACATTGATAACTGGTCATTTTCTGTGACCTTGACCGAAGATACCCAAATGGCTGAATTGAATAAACGGTGGAGAAATAAAGAGGGCAGCACCGACGTTTTAACCTTTGTGTTGGATCAAGACGATGGATTTCCCCATCCCCTTGGCTTTTATGAACCTGGAGATATCGTTATTTCTTTAGAAAGAGTATCATCACAGGCAAAAGAATATAAACAAAGTAAGGAAAAGGAGTTGAAGCGGGTTTTAGTTCATGGCATACTGCATTTGAAGGGGATGACACATCCGGGTTATGACTGGACCAAGGGAATGCTGAAACTTCAGGAGGATATTTTGAACGATACGGAGGGCCTGCAAATTATAGGTTGGAATGATGGGACTGTTTAATCGAAAAAGAAATAAAACACAGAGTTTCTCTCAATCTATGGGATCCAGTGAATTAACCGAATTAAACCTTATGGAAAAGGATATGATCCGGGGAGTGGTAGAGCTTTCCGAGACTCAGGTTAAAGAAATCATGGTTCCACGTATCGATGTAATTTTTCTCGATGAAGATATTCCTCAAGATGAACTGGTTCAAAAAATAATGGATACAGGCCATTCCCGTTTCCCCGTATATAAGGAAACCATCGACAATGTCACCGGTGTTCTATATGTCAAAGACCTTGTCTCACATCTTCTGCAGCAGAATGATCTTCATATTAAAACCATCCAGCGAAAACCCTATTTTGTTCCCGAGAGTATGAAATTAGATGCTCTTCTAATGGAATTGAAACAAAGAAAAGTGCATATCGCCATTGCTGTTGACGAATTTGGTGGTATCTCGGGAATCGTTTGTCTTGAGGATATCCTAGAAGAGATTGTTGGAGATATACAGGATGAATTTGACAATGAAGAAGAGGAAATCCTAAAGCTTGATGAGGGAACTTGGCTTTGTGATGCCCGAATAAATATGGAAGATCTCATGGATGAAATTCAGGTCCAATTGCCCTATGAAGATTATGATACCCTGGGAGGCTTTGTTTTTAGTCTCTTTGGAAAGATCCCTGTACGCTATGAAAAGGTCTGTTTTGCTCATCTTGATTTCATAATACAGACAGTGGAAGGACATAAAATAAAAAAAATAAAGGTGATTGCTAGTGAAAAAAAGCCCTAGTATTTTAATCGTTTTTTTATGTTCTCTTTTGGTTCTTCAAGCAGAAAGTGCAAGGGACTATTATTTACAGGGTGAAACATTTTTTGATCAAGGGGATTATTATTCTGCCATTGAAGCTTATCGTGAATCACTTGATTTGAACCCCCATTATCTTGATGCTCTGCTTCAATTATCAAAGAGTTATTTTATGATTGAAGAGTACCAAGAGGCTCAACATTATATTATTGAAGCTCAACCCTATGGGCAAAACAACCTTGATTTAATGAATATGGAAGGGCGAATCTTCATTGGTAAAGGGGACTTAGATGAGGCAGAAGTGCTCTTCCGTAGGGTCATTTTAAATGAACCCAATAATCTTGAAGCCAATTTGGGATTAGCCGAGGTTCTTTTACTCAAAGGGAACCATCAGGAAGGGGCATTGGCCTATCGACGAAGTTTAATTCTTTCACCAGAAAGTAAAAGAGCTCTATTATCTATGTTACTGTTATTTGATTTTCAGGGAGAATTCGAAAAGGCACAGATCTATCTTGAATTGGCCTTGAAATATCATTCCCAGGATGCCCAGGTTTTTTTACAGGCGGCCCAACATTATTTGCGATCGGGTGATTTAACTAAAGCCCTTTATTATGGGGAAAACGCCGTACAGATGGATTCAAATCTTCCTGGACCGGATTTCCTTCTTGCTAAGATCTATTACAGTCAGGAAAATTATACAGCAGCTTATTCAGCTCTTCAAAGAGGATTACAACTTAATCCAAATGATTTTCAGGCATTATTTTTAATGGCCAGATGTCAAGAAAAATTACAGGAAGATGAAAATGCCCTGGTTTTATATCAGCGGATTTTAAAAGAAAATCCCCTGGATGAAAACGCCCGCATACACTGGGAAGAACTGCTTCGCAGGCAGGGCTCCAGTGTGGCAACTTTAATATCTGATGCTACAGAATATCACCTAAATAGGGGGATAGAATACCAGAATGATTTTGATTTTTCCCATGCTCAGGCTTCTTATAGGCGTACAAGGTGGCTTGATCCCTATTATTACCAGGGCTGGTTAAGAAGTAGCAGGTTATTAATTACTCAAGGATATCCCGAAGAGGGCTTAGACAGTCTGAGAGCCCTAAAAGAAGCGGGTTTTGATGACCAGGAGTTGACAGACCAATTAAGGATGTTGGAACACTCCAGAAATAAGGGAATGGCAGATCGTTGGCAGTTGAATCAATTTCAAATTCCCCCCAATCCCTATGGATTATCCCTATTTTTTAAACCCAACACCACCCTCTATCATTATTCTTCAGAAGAGGCTTTAGCTGGATATTTTCAATATAATCTTCTTAAAAATAACTCTTTAGATTTAATCACCAATCCGGCAGAAATTAGCAATTATTCCCAGGCCTTTCAAAGGGCGAGAGATGAAGAAAGCGATTATTTTATCATTCTTGAATTCTCTGAAGGTCCAAGAAGTTTTTTATTAAAAGCACAACTTTATTTAAGCAGGACCGGACGTCTAATCGATAATTTTTCTATTCTTAGGATGGGGTCCAACAGAGTTCAGGATTCTATGGCTGAACTATCTAAAAGGATTGTGGGTTTTTTATTACCTCGGGGACATCTTGTACAGTTAAATGATAATCAGGCTATTGTTAATCTTGGCAGAATGGATGGAATTGAAGTGGATGATATTTTTCAGGTTATTAAAGAAGATAATAAAATCTTGAAAGCTGAAGAACCCTGGCTGGAATACCCTCAGGAAGATTTGATGGGATTTATTCATATTGAAGAAGTTGATGAGGCTATGTCCCAAGGGCGTTGGGAAAATCATGGACACTTTGAAATGATCGCCCCGGGAGATGAGGCCTATCTTCTTGAACCACTGGAATCACAGGCAGAAAATGCGGATACTCAAGTTCCTTGGATTATTGATCAGGAATTAAAAAGACAATTATTGATGCTGCAATGATTATACTAAAAATCTATATTATATAGGATTAGCCAATTTAAACCCAATAAAATCTGCTAAGGTTATATTGACCTTGTGAGTATCATTCTCTATAGTTAGTTAAACCGATAAAATATTATTTATAGGAGGCCACCATGAAAATTGCTATAAACGGATTCGGAAGAATCGGTAGAAATGTATTTAAAATTGCCATGGAACGTCCAGATGTAGAGATCGTTGGTATTAATGACCTTACCGATCCTAAAACTCTAGCCCATTTATTGAAATATGACTCTACCTATGGTGTATATAATAAATCTATTGAAGCAAAAAATGACGCCATTGTTGTGGATGGAAAAGAAATTCAAATTACAAAAATTATGAATCCCGCTGAACTGCCATGGAAAGATTTGGGTGTGGATGTGGCCATTGAATCCACCGGTGTTTTTCGATCCGCCTCAAGTGCCAAGGGCGGCTACATGGATCATATCACAGCCGGTGCAAAAAAGGTGATTTTAACCGTTCCGGCCAAGGATGATATCCATACAGTGGTTCTTGGTGTAAACGATCATACCATCGGTGATAGTATCGACGCCTATTCCAATGCCTCATGTACCACCAACTGTTTGGCACCGGTGGCCAAGTGTATTAACGATGCCTTCGGTTTGACCAAGGGGTTGATGACCACGGTACATGCCTATACTAACGACCAGGTTCTTCTTGACTTGCCCCATGCGGATCTACGTAGAGGCAGAGCTGCTGCATTGAACATCATTCCAACTTCCACTGGTGCTGCCAAGGCAGTTGGTTTAGTGATTCCTGAACTCAATGGAAAACTTAACGGTATGTCCATGAGAGTGCCCACTCCCACTGGCTCTGTGGTTGACCTGGTTTTTGAGACTGAAAAAGATTGTACCGTTGAAGAGTTAAATGCTGTGATAAAAGCCAATGCTGAAGGCTCTATGAAGGGCATACTGCAATATACGGAAGATCCTATTGTTTCCATGGATGTTAAGGGGAATTCACATTCTTCGATTTTTGATGGAGACTGTACCATGAAATGTGGAGAACGATTTTTCAAGATTATCACTTGGTATGACAATGAAATGGGGTATTCCTCCAGGGTAGTTGACCTGGCAGAAAAAATTGTTTAGAAAATTGAATTAGTAATCTACGGGTAGAAATCCCGTTATTAACCTAACAAATATAATTAACAGGAGTAGTCGCGATGGCTGTAAGAACTGTAAGAGACATGGACCTAAAAAATAAGAAGGTTCTGATTCGTGTGGATTTTCATGTTCCTTTAAAGGATGGAAAAATAACCGATGATACCCGAATGCAACGAGCGTTGCCTTCCATAAAATATATATTGGAACAGCCAGGAGCTTCATTGATAATTA
>JAQICO010000239.1 GCA_027858495.1 Spirochaetaceae bacterium | reverse complement strand
TCCCCTGAAGCATTAGATTCCTCTTGGGAATAGCGGGTACGGTTCCCCTTTCCATGGGATCCAATATTTCGTGAAAAAGGGGAGATATCTCCTGAACCAGCTCTTTAAGGCTCTGCTCTTCCGATTGATATTCTTTCAAGGAAATTTCTTGATCCGGATTGCTTAATGGATCATTGACATGTAGTCCAATCCCCAGGGTATATCGGGTTATTTTATCACCCATGCATTGATATCCCAGCAACAGGCCCCCTAGTTTTTTATTATCCAAGTATATTTCATTGGGCCATTTTAAGCTGGCCGGGATCTGCCTCTCTCTAAGCCATCCAACCAGTGCACCAGTCATGATTGGGCAGAGCAAAGATCCAAAATATTGGGGTAGATTGCTCTTCTTTCTATAACTTAAATAAAGCCCTCCATTGGGGGACTGCCAGGGATTACTGGACCTGTCTCTTCCCTGACTCTGCTGATCCGCAATGATTAACAAACCATTAAGAAGCTTCTCTTTAAATTGATTTGACGCTTCCATGGTGGATGAAACCTGGCTGTAATGATGTATTTCCCCTGCGAATGGAATGCTTTCTAAATCCAGGTTTTCCTGGTTTTCTTGAATCAGTCTATAGCCCTTTTTCTCGGACTCTATTTTATAACCCTGGTCTTTAAGCTGTTGAATTATTTTCCAAACGGCAACTCTGGAAATCTCCAGTTCTTTACTTAGGGCTTCCCCCCCTACAAATCGTGAGCTATTTTGCAGTTTGTGCAACAGTTTGCTGCGGCTGCTGTATTTTCTTTTGGGGCCAGGATGGTTAACCATAATTTTCGATAGGTTAACCAGTAGATTAGTGATTGTCAACGGGTTCGTCCATGGGATTTTTATTAAAATGATTACAAAAAGCTGGATTTAATATAAAAGTAGTGATAAAAATGTCTAAAAAGCCCTTTTTTCCGGTTCTTAAGGAGAAAATAGCTTGTCCTTTTAGCTATATAAACCGATATTGAAATCACCATAAGAGGGGAATGTCCTGTAGTGATAAATAAAACAGCTTGGAAGGAATCCGAAGGATTAAGACTACAATCCAAGGGCGGTTTAGAACTGTTCTTTGTAGGAGTAGGCTCGGCTTTCACCAAAAAAAACTTTCAGAATAACCTTTTAGTCTTAAAGGGTAATGACCATGTTCTCATCGATTGTGGAACCCTCTGTCCTCTGGCTCTAAGTGAATTCGGGCGTTCTATTATGGATATTCAAAATTTTATAATTACTCATTCCCATGCCGATCATATCGGGGGATTGGAAGAGGCTGCCCTGATGGACCGTTATGTCCGGGGAAGCAAACCCAATATGGTGATAAACGACCGATATAAAAAAATCCTTTGGGATTATTCTTTAAAGGGCGGCTCGGCCTATGGAGAATCCCGTCAGGGTTGGATGAAATTCGAAGATTATTTTAATCAGTTGAAACCTAAAAAGTTCAAAGGTCTTTCAAGGGAATGTTTAGAATATCAATTAGGTTCAATCAATGTGAAATTATTTCGTACCAACCATATTCCCGATGTAGCCCCCAGTTGGAAGCAAGCCCATATTTCTTATGGTGTATTGATCGATGATAAAATCTTTTTTAGTTCCGATACAAAATTTGACCGGGAACTGCTGGATGATTTTTTGCAAAAATTCCCCGTGGAATATATTTTTCATGACTGCCAGCTTTATACGGGCGGGGTTCATTCCTCCATTCAGGAATTGTCAAAACTTCCAAAGGATATAAAATCCAAAATGATTCTCTGTCACTACGGCGATAATGTAGATGACTTTAATGCCGTCGATGAGGGCTTCATTGAATTTGCTCAAAGAGGCTACTACTACAGCTTTGAATAAATATCCCTTTCCGGATTATAATAACTCCATACTTTCTTTGAGTTCCTCTCTTTTGCTTTCCATGGGCTGTCCGGTGGATCATCCTTCACTGGGTATTCTACCTCCCCACTATGCAGCAGGGTTCGACCATGTTGTGCTGCTGATTTTGGACGGTTTGAGTTACAACTATCTTCATGAAAATCGCCCCAACATGGACTTGCCTCCCGAAGGTCAAATCCATTCAATAAGCTCGGTATTTCCTCCCACCACCGCAGCGGCATTAACCACCCTTTACACCGGATGTTCTCCCATGGAACACGGTTATTTAGGCTGGACGCTCTTTTTAAAAAAGCTTCAATGTTATGCCAGTGTTCTACCTGGAACGCTGTTAGGAAAAAGACAAGAAAAGTCTGAACCTCTGCCTCCCATTTATCAGGATCTTCCACTGAAAGGGCTTTTTCAGAGAATTCAGCAGCAGGGGGATGGTAGAAGCTGCTTTTACGTTTTTCCCCAGGCCTATCAGACCAGTCAATATACAGCCATGATTGGTCAGGGAGCCCATTGGATCCATTATAAAAAAGATAAAGATTTTGTCGGTGCTGTCTATTCCCCCGTTAAAAAATATCCCCAGGAAAAGACCTTTACCATGGCTTATCATGAAAATCCCGATAAAATGCTGCATCTTACGGGGACCCAGTCGCCCTGGGCAAAATACTATCCAAAGCATTTAGGCCACCAGCTTTGTAAGATGGCCTCGCGTTTCCGCGGCAGTAACACTCTGCTTCTGGTTACGGCAGATCATGGCATGACCGACATGCAGGGTTACTTAACTCTCAATGAAACGCCAGAGCTGATGGATTTGTTAATCCGTCCACCCTTTCCTGAAAGCCGGTTTTTATCCTTCTTTGTAAAACCAGGAAAAAAAGAGCTGTTTAAGCAACGTTTTATGGAATTATTGGCAGATGACTTTCTATTGATAGACCGCAGAGAGTTTCTCCGGGGTAATTTTTTAGGCCCTGGAAAGGCCCATGTCCTAATGGAAGATTTTTTAGGGGATTATTTAGCTGTAGCCACGGGCCATCGGGGTATTAAATATTATGGATCAGAAAAAAAGCTCAAGAGAAAATCCGGTCAGTATAAGGGGCATCATGCCGGCATCACCCCGGAAGAAACCAATGTCCCTTTGATGATTTTCCCCTTTAAATGATCTTTAACTCGCTGCAATTATTCCTTGGCTGCCCGGTTGATGGCCTCCGCCATTTCATCCAGCGGGATAATCTGCTGGATATGTCCCATTTCAATGGCTACCCTAGGCATACCAAAAACGATGGAACTTTCTTCATCCTGGGCAATGGTTCGGCCTCCTTGTCTGTATACCTCGCCAATCTCCTTTGCTCCATCTTTACCCATACCGGTCATTATTACTGCCAAGGCATTGTTTTGGTAGTTTTCAGATATCGATTCAAATAAAACCCCCGCCGAAGGCTTGTGTCCATTTACATTTTCCCGGTCATCCAGGTGTATAATCGTGGCCAGAGATTTTTTTTCCACAGTTATATGGTGATCTCCCGGAGCAATCAATACGCGCCCTGGTTTTAACAAATCACCTTCCTGGGCTTCTTTCACCTCCAGGGGGCATATCTTATCGAGGGAACGGGCAAATTCTGCGGTAAATCCTGCTGGCATATGCTGTACCACCAGAATGGGTACGGGAAAGTCCGGTGCTAATAAAGGGAATATCTTTCTTAGGGCATTGGGGCCACCGGTGGAGATTCCAATGGCCACCACTTGTGCCTTTCCATGTCCCCTCAAGGGTTTGATTTTTTCTTTTTTTTCAGTGGGACGGGGTTGGGGCGCCATGGGTCTGCTGATTGTTGCGGAGGGCATGTTGTATGGACGTGATTTAAGAAAATCCTGAGACCTTTGTTCCCTAATACGGGATGGCTGAGTATCCTTGTTTCTCTGGAAATTTCTGCCGTAGGCAAGAAGCTTCTCATTCAATTCATTTCCAATGAGTTTCAACTCCTCCGGTCCCGAGCCGGTGGGTTTGGTAATAAAATCTGCAGCCCCAAGACTTAGAGCTTCCATGGTAACCTTGGCTCCCTGGGTGGCAAGGGCCGAAAGAATGATTACGGGGACCTGTATTCCTTCCTTTTCTCTCCAACGAAGGAATTCTATACCGTTTACCTCGGGCATCTCCAAGTCCAACACCATCACATCAGGATCCAGAATGGGCAGCTTCTGCTGTGCAAATCTTCCGTTCATGGCTATACCTGCAACATCCAGCTCCGAATGAGATAATATAATTCTTTTGATTAAACTTCTCATCAGTGCGGAATCATCCACCACCAATACTCTTACCTTACTGTCTGACACCCTATTCTCCATTCAATTATCTTTTTCCATAAAGACAAGCCCAATCGGTCTTGATAAATTCAAAGGACGTTTCCATACCGAAAAGGGACTCTGAGTGTCCTATAAATAGATAGGAGTAGTTGTTCATCACCTTCCAGAACTGGTCTATCACTTCCTTTTGTGCTGCTTCGTCAAAATATATTAGAACATTACGGCAAAACAAAATATCCACATTCCTAAGGCCGCTGTCGAATTTTAGATTATGGTAGTCGAATTTGATATTCTTTTTTAAGTCATCCTTAACCTGATATCCCTTGTCTTTTTCGTCAAAATATTTAGCCAGATAATTGGCTGGAATATTTCTCGTAGAATTGGTTTGGTAGAACCCCATTTGAGCTTTCATTAAGGATTTTAAACTGAGGTCTGATCCCGTGATGGTGAAATTCATATCTGCCGGCAGGTGTTCTGTCAAGACCATGGCATTGGTATAGGGTTCTTCTCCGGTGGAGCAGCCGGCAGACCAAAGGGTTATGTTATTTTCTCCTCTGCTACGTTTATATTTTACAATATCGGGAATTACATAGTTAATAAAGGTGTCATAATGGGCCTGGTTTCTAAAAAACCTTGTAAGATTGGTGGTGATTGAATCCAGGAAATTTTTAGTTTCACCCTGATCTTTTAAAATCATAGAGAAATAATCTTCAACCTTGGATATCTCTTGTTGACGTAACCGTTCTTTAAGGCGACTTTCCAAGATGGACCGGTTGGATTCTGAAAACCTAATACCACTTTGATCATAAATGTAGCTGCTGTATTTTGAGAACATGTTATCGTTTAAGAATTCTGACATTATCTGCGACCTCTGATCTAACTTATCTTACGAATAGATCTCTGTAAAGTTTAGAGTCCTGCCATTGGGGCTGTCAAACAAAAAACATCATGGAATTGGTTATTTTAAATTTTTGGCTCTATAATAGTCAGCATGAAGAGTAAAGAGGAAAAAACACAAAGCATGTATATTTCAGGTTTGGCCTATCATCGTCAGGCTGATAGCCCAGTGCTTCTGCTTCGAGATATTCAGGAAGCAAGGCTGATACCTCTGTTACTCAGTCACCAGGAGGCTCAAATCATCATTAACGAGCTGGAAGGTTCTTCTGAGAATACCCCTCTTTCATGGCAGTTCAGTCAATGGATTGTCAACGATGGTTTTTCTGTTAAAGAAATTCGAATTATGCCCAGAGCTCTGGGAGGCGGTTGCAAGGTGTCTCTTAAAAAGGGCTTCAGAAGCAGAACCTTGGATTTGTCTTTGGGTGATGGGGTGCTTTTTTCAATCTACACTGCAGTGGATCTAACCTTGGATTCTCAATGGTGTATGGCCGAAGAACACCAGGGCTGGGTGCAGGGATTGTCCCATATTTGGTCTATGAATGCCCGCATGCCCTTGGCAGAAGAACGGGCATATCACTACACCGGTTAATTTATCTACTTTAATCTTTTTCATTGTCTCTGTCATTTTAAAGACGAAGCTTCTCTCTTGATATCTCTTTGAGTAACCTGATATACTTCAGGCCATTATGGATCGATTAAGTCAGTTAGAGAACCTTAGTATTCATCTGCTCAGAGAAGCCTATGCCAATTTTAATAATCTCTGTATGCTTTGGTCTATAGGGAAGGACAGTACTGTACTCTTATGGCTTGCCAGAAAGGCCTTTTACGGTCATATCCCCTTTCCCATGGTACATATCGATACCCATTATAAAATCCCCGAAATGATCGAATACCGCGACCGACTTGCCGCCCAGTGGAAACTGCCCATGGTTTACGGTGAAAACAGTGATGTGCTGGAATCGGGGATGACCTTTCCTGAAGGCAAGGTGGATCGAATTACCTGCTGTTCCAAATTGAAAGCTGAAGCTCTCAAATATACCCTCAACGGGGAATGGACCCGATACCGTTTTAACCATAATAAGGGTGACTATGAAGTGGACAACGATAGGGAGATGTTCACCGGAGTAATTGTGGGTGTACGGGCCGATGAAGAGGGTTCCCGTTCCAAAGAAAGGTACTTTTCTCCCAGGGATAAAGAAAACAACTGGGATGTGGGCGATCAGCCTCCGGAATTCTGGAATCAGTATAAGACGGATTTTGCTCCGGGCACCCATGTAAGAATTCATCCTTTACTTGACTGGACGGAATTAAACATATGGGAATATATCCAGCGGGAGAATATTCCTACGGTTTCGCTCTACTACGACCAAGGTACAGGAAAGCGTTACCGATCTCTTGGCTGTGCTCCCTGTACCAATCCCGTAGAATCCACAGCGAAAAACGTTGAAGAAATCATTGAAGAACTTAAGACCGGTAAATTTGCAAATATTGCGGAACGCTCCGGTCGGGCTCAGGATAATGAAGACGGCGGGGGGTTGGAAACCCTGCGAAGAGACGGGTATATGTAATGAATATCCGAAGTCAAATGACTATCGTCATCACCGGTCATGTGGATCATGGAAAGAGTACTGTCATCGGTAGAATGTTAGCCGATACAGGCAGTCTGCCCGAGGGTAAGTTGGACAAGGTACGACGGGATTGTGAGAGAAATTCCAAGCCCTTTGAATACGCCTTCCTGTTGGATGCACTGAAGGATGAACAGTCCCAGGGAATCACCATTGATTCAGCCCGAGTATTTTTCAGCTCCAAAGAACGGGATTATATCATCATGGATGCACCGGGGCATATAGAATTCCTAAAAAATATGGTTACCGGGGCTGCCCGGGCGGAAGCCGCTTTTTTAGTGATTGATGCCGCCGAGGGCGTTCAAGAGAATTCCCGCCGTCACGGTTATATTCTGTCTATGTTGGGCATTCGCCAGCTCTGTGTGGTGGTCAATAAAATGGATTTGGTGGATTATTCCAAAAAGGTCTACCAACAGGTGGTTCGAAGGTATTCCAAATTCCTTAAAAATCTGGAGATTGAAGGGGTGAGTTTTGTTCCGGTCAGTGGCCGTGAAGGAGACAACATCGCCCAGCCCAGTGATAAGATGGACTGGTGGACCGGAGATACGGTACTCTCTCTTCTGGATAAATTTAGAAAAGAAGCCACTCTGGAAAAACTGCCCTTCCGTATGTCCGTTCAGGATGTATATAAATTTACCCAGCAGGATGACAGCCGGCGAATCATCGCAGGGACCATAGATACAGGTACACTGCACAGGGGCGATGAACTCATTCTTTATCCCTCGGGTAAAAAATGCCAGGTAAAACAGATTGAAAGTTTTATTGACACACCTCCTTTAAGTGCAGAAGCTGGTGAGGCTACGGGATTCACCATGGAGGATCAAATCTATGCTAAACGGGGAGATGTTCTTGCCCGGGTTGGTGAGATTCAGCCATCGGTGGCCTCGGTTTTGAGGGTGAATCTCTTTTGGCTGGGGCGTAAACCTCTTGAGCAGGGTAAAGAATATATATTAAAACTGGGTACCGACCGGGTAAAGGTTCAGCTTTTTGATACTCTCCGGGTGATTGATGCCTCTAATTTAAATACCGATACTATGAAAAAAATGGTGGAACGTCACGATGTTGCAGATTGTGTTTTGTCCACCCAACGGGCAGTGGCCTTTGATAGGGTGGACGTTCAACCCACTACCAGTCGTTTTGTCATTGTAGATGACCATGAAATTGTGGGTGGTGGAATTATCAGAGAAGCCATTAAGGATACTCTGACTGAAGATAGAGATAAAGCCATGGAATTAAACCGTCAATGGCAGATTGGAAATATACCCTTGTCGGAGAAAGCCCGACGATATAGCAATAAAGCACATTTACTAGTCATAAGTTCACATTCCGGAAATAAAAAAGATCTGCTGGGCAAGGCTTTGGAGCGAAGGCTCTACGATAGGCAGTGTCAGGTCTTTTATTTGGGATACCATCCAGAAGAAGTGGGCAGCGATTTTGGCGACAGCCGCAGAAGAAAAAAAAATACAGCCCATCAGCGGGAGGAATTGGTACACCGAATGGCCGAAGCCGCCAGGCTTGTTCTGCTTATGGGTGGGATTTTTATCCTGGCTGCCAACGATTTGACCCGTCAGGAACTGGATGTCATTTCTCTTGTTGTGGCAACCAAAAAAATTACCAGCTGCTGGCTGGGTAATAAAGAACTCTGCGATTTTGCCGCAGATATTTATATGAGTGAAGATGTCCAGGTGGAAGACCTGGTTAAAAAAATAGAAAAAGAGCTGACAAATAAAGATATTTTTAACAGCTGAGAGAGGAATAATTAATGAGTGGTTTTAAAGCAACAGAATACAAGGTTCGTTGCATCAGCTGTAACTTTGAGATTGATGATTCAGCCTATCCCCTGGAATGTCCAAATTGTACCGAGCCTGGGTTTCTAAGGGCTGATTATGCAAAGAAACAATTGAACCCCGGAGATGAATCTCTGGGGCTATACCGATTTGCCGACTGGCTGCCGGTAAAACATATGCTGAAGGGTTCCGGTGCTCCCATCACTTACAAATCTGAGGGACTTGCCCAAAAACTGGGGCTGAATAATCTTTGGATTACCTTTAACGGCTGGTGGCCAGAAAAGGGTGCGGTTATGAAAACCGGAACCTTTAAGGAATGTGAAGCCTTTAGCGTTTTGGGCCGTATGGGTGATGATTTTACCGACGTTTTAGTGGTGGCTTCTGCGGGAAACACTGCACGAGCCTTTGCACGGGTATGTTCGGAAAACAATATTCCCCTGCTGCTGGTGGTCCCCAGGGATAATATCGGGACATTGTGGTTTGATTCCCCCATCAATGACAATGTAAAACTCATCTGTCCAGATTCAGGCAGTGACTATTTTGATGCCATCGTACTATCTCAACTAGCCAGTAATGTAGAGGGTTATTCTCCCGAAGGCGGGGCAAAAAATATCGCCCGGCGAGATGGAATGGCCACCACCATGCTTTCGGCTGCAACCACTATGAAGGAAATTCCTGAATTCTATTTTCAGGCCGTGGGCAGCGGAACCGGTGCCATCGCCGCTTGGGAAGCCAATCTGCGTCTTATAGAAGATGGAAGATTTGGCAACCGTAAGAGCAAGCTCATGGTTTCTCAGAATATACCCTTTTTGCCCATCTATGATTCCTGGCAGAAAAGAAGTCCTGAATTGGTGGATTTAAAACCCGAAGATGCACGGTCTTGGGCAGAGGCTATCGATGCAAAGGTTTTATCCAACCGCAAACCTCCCTACAGCTTGAAGGGCGGACTCTACGATGCTCTGGTGGATACTGATGGAGAAGTTCTCAAGGTTGACAATACAGAAGCCACCCGGGCAGCTAAGCTATTCCATGAACTTGAAGGTATTGATATCTCTCCCGCTGCAGCAGTGTCTGTGGCATCATTGATCCATGATGTGGAAGATAAAAAAATTGCGGCCCATCAATCGGTAATGCTCAATATAACCGGAGGCGGTATGGAGCGTTTTAAGGCGGAACATAAGCTGTATTATTTGGAACCTTCCATGATTTTCCCTAAAGAATCCCATCCTTCTGAAGTGGAGAAAAAATTAAAGGGGTTATTTTAGGCTCTATATTATTGAAATTGTAGGCCTCTTTAGGATATTTTATAGATCCCAGCTGAGAATTGCATAAACAATCCTTTTCTCAGATATTAACAGCATTTTTATTGTGACATCCCAGAACTAATCGGGCCGGCCGGGCAAAATATTCCGGATCAACCCGTCAAGGGT
>JAQICO010000067.1 GCA_027858495.1 Spirochaetaceae bacterium | reverse complement strand
TCTACGATAAAACCGACGAAGGTGTTATTGGCTTCTTCCATTTGTGATGCCTGGGAGAGGTAACTCATATCAGCGGGAGGTTCTCCGGGAGGATGGTAGAAGGGGGGAGTAGCTTCGATGATTCTCCAGCCTTTGCCTTCTATATATATTTCCGGCCAGGTATGACTTGAATAACCTGTCACCCAGGTTATTCCGGGCCTTGAGGTGCCCTGGGTATCCATACCGCTGGGGAGATAGCTCACATACCCCTCCACCATTCGAGTGGGTATATTATTTAATCTGGCCAGATACATAAAGGCCGTGGCAAAGTGCAGGCAGTAACCCTGGGGATTCTCAAAGAGGAAATGTTCCGTATAATTTTCATGGGGTTCGGTTTTTAAGGTGTATTGATAACCCACGGCCAGGTAACGCCTAATATTGTTGGCGCAGATTTCCGGATCATCATCATAGAGCTCCCTTGCCAAGTTCATCATTCTATCGGACATATTTGGCGGGGGTTTTCTGTATGGTTCCAGGCTCTCCGAATCCTCAATTTCTATAAAATGTTCTTCATAGATGGTATAACTATCTTCATATAGCAACGGCGGTTCGGTCCATAGGAGGCTCTGTTTGGGGCGATCCCAGAGATATCTGCCCTGGGAGGTTTCAAGAATATGGGTATCCATGGTTAATGGCAGAATATTCATAAAATCAGTCAACAGAGTTACTTTTATTCCCTGTTTATCCGGTGTTAAATCGCTGGGCTCTAGATCTTCTCTTTCCAGGGGTTCTCGTTGAAAAATCATCTGCCCATAGGAATTAAAATCTCTGTAATTCCGTGCCCGAAGGTATACCCAGGTGCCGGGAGGCCCTTCCAATTGGAGCAGCGACTGGTGGGTTAGAGTAGGGCGGCGGCCATCTTTCATACTGCCCTTTAAATCTTGCCCATATAGAGGCATTTGATAGTAGAGGGGCAATTGGGGAAAGCGGTCTATCAGAGTGTTGTATAAAACTCCCGTACCTTGGTCTACCCATTTTAGCCCCTGGGGTTCAGTGTTTATACCGCTGATTCCTATCAGCAAAGAGATAAATAATACTGCAATCATGTAGGGCGAAAATCGTCCTATCATCATGGGTAGCAATAAAGCTGTAACACAGCCCATTGCCGTGTAAATGCTTGGATATAGAAGAAAAAAGAAGAAAAAAGGAAGGTATAATAGGTCCAGTATAAAGCCTTTCTTTCGGATGATGTACCAGCTGAGAGTCCCTGCCAGAATGGCTCCCAGCTTGATAAACAATTGAGAGACCCGGCCACGACTGCTTTCTCTGGCCAAGAATTCAAACCATAATTGATAGGCCTGGAAGGGCATCATCATAATTTCTAAAACCAGAAGTATTCCCAGGGTTGTCAGCAATATTAATGCAGTCCTATATTGCCATTGATGTTTGCTGGGAAAAAAAAGTTCCCAAATCCCCAAGGCCGGTAGTACTGTATATGCGAAGAGCATTAAAAAATTACCTGAACCTGTTAGCAGATGATCAAGAACGATCCAAAGGATTACAGGCAGGAATAATAAAAGTATTTTTAACCAGCGGCCCAAAATGCCTCTCCCTTTTCTATGATCACCACATTGATTCCAAGATCTTTTAATCCTTCCAATTGAGAAATACGTTTGGTTTTCATGGAAGTCTCCATTCCTTCTAACAAAGCAATAAGCTGCCATTGGGGGTGATTTTTCCAGAAATCCTGCTCTAAAAGTCCTCCGTCGGACAATGCGGATATCAGGGTTACCGAATCCATTGGGTCCACCGGACAGTCCACCAGATAATTGGAATCGAATTTAAGGGTGAGACTGCCTCGTATGAGGGCCTGCCAATCGGCTTCATCCTGGAGATAAATAAATTTTCCTGGAAGGAATCCAGCCAATTGAATGGGATCTTTACCTCCCCTTTGACGATTTATATAGGTTAAGCTGTTTTCTAACAGCAGATCTTCACGTTCTTTTTCTAAGGGCCGTCGGTCCATTAAAATGATCGACCGGGGGGAGCTGTTTATTCCATCCTCCCGGACTAGGGGTCTACCCTGCCGGGCGAAGTGTTTCCAGCTGATACCTCGCAGTTCCATACCTGGACGGTATTCCTTTAGCCCCCGAAAGGTGGTGTTGTCCCATCCGACCCCTTGAGCTTCTTTATCGCCTTCCATGGCCAAGCCCTGAGGAGGAACCCCCATTCCGCCATAGATTCGTGGATATACATAAAAGGTTCTGGGAAAGAGGCCCACTGGCGCCTCCCAAAGACCAAAAAGATCGTAGAGTAAAATCTGCTGTAACCCCGCTTCATAAATTCCCCGGTGAAGAGCCTGAACTCGGTAGTTTTTTTCTTCCCGTTTATTACCCTTCAGTTTAAGGGCAAGCGAATCTGGATAAAAACTATGACTCAAAGAGCTCCGGAGAAAATCCAGCCGGGTTTGATGTGAGCTTAAGGGCTGAGTTTGCTGAAGGTAGAAACTGTATTCTATGGTCTCTCCCCTTTGGATGTGTTCTTTGCTAAAATGTTGATTGTACCGAAGCCCTATCCAGCCTAGACAAAATAATAGAGCGTTGCCCAATAGCAGGGTCATTAAAAAGCGGTAAACCATCAGATAGGTCCCACCCAAATAACGTCCTGCCAAAAGACAAAGAAAAATTACCAATAACAGGGGCAGTAGTTTCTCCCAATGTATCTTCATAGGCTATACAGGAATTTCCAAGGTTTCCTGAAGCTTCTTGATTACAAAATCTGCTTGGCGTCGGTTGATTTTCATCTCCGCGCTGACCTGCAGTTTATGTCTTGCCACCCAGGGAGCTAATTCCAGAATATCCTCAGGAATAATAAAATCCCGGCCTTCCCAGAGGGCGTGTCCCTGGGCGGCGGCCAGCAGATGCTGAAGTCCCCGGGTGCTGAATCCATTTTTAAGGTCGTTGCTTTTTCTGCTGAGGGTCCCCAGTTTTACGATCCACTGGGCCAGTTCATCGCTGATTTTTACCTGACGGACCAGTTGCCTGAGTTGAGCAATTTCTTCCCCAGTTATTTCAGCCTTTAATCCATCCGCGGGATTTTCAGATTTATAGAGTGTCAAAATAGTACTTTCCATTTGTTCCTCAGGCCAGCCCAGGGAAAAGCTCAGACCAAAGCGATCAAGTTGAGCCTCGGGCAGGGCGAAGGTTCCTGAATATTGTGAGGGGTTCTGCGTGGCCATTACAAAAAAATCCTCGGGCAGGGATCTGGTTTCCCCATCGGTGGTGACCTGGCTTTCCTGCATGGCTTCCAAAAGAGCTGCCTGGGTTCTGCTGGCTGCCCGGTTTAATTCATCAGCCAGTAAGAAGGAATGAAATACCGGACCAGGATTAAATCGGAATTCCCTTTTTTGATCATCCCAAATATTCATTCCGGTAATATCGCCCGGCAATAGATCCG
>JAQICO010000346.1 GCA_027858495.1 Spirochaetaceae bacterium | reverse complement strand
CTTTTAACGATACAATGCAGCAGGGCCTTTTCCACCAAAAGATCTTCAGTGGCCATTAGATTGGTTTCTTCGGCATAATTTAATTGAATATATTTATGAGACATCAATGCAGCTTTTTTGTTACCTTTAACCCCTCTGCCAATTTTAATATATCCTTCAGCTGTAAGCAGAGCCGATTCAACCACATTTTTTACTAATATATTTTCTCCAGCACGAATGACCGATTGAGATTGAACTGATCCGTTGATGTGTACATGTCCAGGAAAAGTAATACGTCCCATGGTGGAAGATAAATCTCCTTCAATGGTCAATGTATCTTTGATAAATAAACTATTCCCATCAAAAAAGAGTTGGCCACTGGCCGTTGCAACCAGCAGGTTTTTTTCATCTTGTTCTTGATTTTCAATGTTATTACCAATTTCCAGATCTTTACCGGTGGTTGATTCCAGTTTATCTCCATAAATATCATAACCGGTATTCGTTCCTTTCTCCTTATTAAGGATCATTCCGATTTTTTCACCTTTTTTTATGGGCGCTGAGTTATTTTTTCCATGGCTTAGATCAATAAAAAGCTTCAGATCCGATTCTTTATCTGCTGGGAATTTACCTTCTGCAACTAAAAAATCTGCTAGAACTTCCCCGTCTTTTGATTTTTGTACAGCCTCATCTATTTGGCTTTTTATGATACCTTTATATACTTCCGCTTCATCAAGGGCATCTAATATGCGTTCCTCGGTTGCATATAATCCAGAACCTATGGGGAGATCAACTCCTATATTGGCTTTCATTTTGTTTTCGCTAATATAAACGGAAATGTGGGCATCTCTGTGTTTTCTTATACGTCCATATAGAACGTTTTCCTCATCATCCCGAAATATTTCCAATATACCAGAAGTAGATGCTATGGCTAAACCTTCTTGGAAATTCAGTCCCTCAAAAAGTCTGATCTCCGGATCATTACCTTTAATCCCTGGAATAGGTTTACCATATACGTCGAGACCTTCTTTTCCCTTGGAAACAGCGCCAAGAGAAAAAATCCGATCTCCCTCTTTTACAAGTGCAACCGACGTTACTTGTTCCATGGAAAAATCTTTTAATGATCTATAATGACCTATCCTTTGGGGGAATTCCTCTAAGTGCTCCTTTAAAGACTTAAGAAACCAATCTTCCTGGAAATCCACATTAAAATTTATCGTTCTATCATTGCCCCGTTGGGGTTCTTTTCCCTCACATAAAGGGATGGTTATTTCATTCTCAGGGGAATGAAAAAAGCGAAATATTTCTTTTTTTAATTCTGAGAAATCCATACCCTTCAGACCACAGGTATTTAGGGTAGAACTGATGTCGTTAAGAAGGAGTTTTTTTCCTTTGCTCATTCCTTTTCTAAGATACAGTTCTGCTTCTGTCTCATTGGGGTTGGTTTTTATTTCGACGATCCCATCCTGGGCCTTTGAAATAGAGATCCGGGCTTCTTTGCCCGATGCAATTATTTGTTTTATCAGTTTATCTAAATTTTGGGGAGAGAGAATATTTTCCTTAGAATAACCCAACTGGTCTGCTTTTTTGAAAACAAGTTGATGACTGGGTGGATCGAGGTCTTTCATTCCTGGTTTCAGAGACATGATGCAGTTTGAAAAATCCTTGGAAAGGCTGAGCTCTAAAATATGATCGTTGAAGGCGATGATTTCAGCCCAGTTGTTGCCCTGACGGAAAAACCCCGAGGTTTCAGCTATTACATGACTTTTATTTTTAAGGTAAAGGTTTGCTCCAAGATGGAATTCTTGATCTCCCTTTGGAGTTCCCTGTGAAATGTGGTGATTTTGAACACTTTTTCCTGGTTTCCCAGGTGATGGAGGAATGATGATTCCTACTTCGTCGTTTTTATTGAAATATCCCTGATAGTGGACCTTGGAGTCTACCTTTACTTGATGGGACTTCTCAAAAACTTCCTCTTTTTTGAATTTCCCTTTCCTAACGATTTTTTCTTTACTCACGATTACTGGGGGAGGGGCCGTTGCAAGAAACTTTTTCATGGCCGGTTTAATGCGGTCTGGTACGGTATTTTGATGTGTGTCCAATATACTTGAAGAGGGCATTGTGGGTTTCTTTCCATGGGCTATTACAACTGAGTTTCCTGTTTTTCCAGATAGATATTCATCAAAGGCCTTGGAAATGGCTTGGTCGTCCAAACCATAGGAAATACCCCCTTGGTCAATAAAATCTTTGACAAGGTTAATATTCCAACTTTTTCCATGCTCTGATGGTGTAAAAAAGAGATCGGCCTCCAAATAATCGTCGGAGATTTCAACCTGTAATTTGCCCTTTATCGTTGCCATTTTTTTTCCATCATTAAGGGTTAAAACCCATTTGGACCGCCTTTATTAGTTTAGATTTTATAAATCTATTTTCTTTTTTTAATTGGTCTATTTCGAACTGTTGAGATTTTATTGTTTCAACTAAATCGCCCTGGGTTAATGCCCCACAGTTTAACAACTCTTCCAACGAGGTCATCTTATCACTAAAATCCTGCTTTGCCTCTAATACAGCTTCCTGAAAACTTAGATCTCCTTCTCCAAAGCTTAGAGGATGGCTTGGTAGATTTTCCATTTCCATAATTTTATCGGCAATACGGTAGATTGCCTGTGACAAAACAGATTGCGGTTTATATATGATGATAGGTAGTTGAGAGTTCAATGCCATATTCTGCATGTCATCTCTATAGATTACACCTAAATGTTCCAATTCCACTCCAAGATACTGACGTGCAGAAAGTTTTAGTTTATTGGATCTTTTTACATCCTTGGGATCATCCAGCATATTCATTATCAATCTAGGTTGAAGAAATTTCATTTCTTCGACAAATCGTCCATGGGCTTCCGGGTCTAACTTTTGTATTTTCTCTAGAAGTTTTGCCACATGGATCCTCTGTAGTGAGACTCCGTCTTTTTTAAGGTCATTTAAATATTTTTCGGCAGGAGATTTTCTTTTTATAGAATTATTGAGCACTCTAAAAACTGCATTCTTAAGAAAAAGATATGCGTTAAGTGTCGCTGTTAGTGTTGGCGTGGTAACCATAATTCCACAACCGGAGAGTAAAAAGAAATCCATGGTATTAAAACTGGTTCCTGCACCAAGGTCTAAAACTAGATAATCTGCCTGGTTTTCCAATTTTAGAAGGTGGGTCATCAGCTTTTTTTTAGTGCCTGTTGAAACATTTGCCACACCAGGAAGTTCAGATTCTCCGGGTATAAAACGTAAATTTTCGTAGCTCGTGGGATATATAATGTCATCCAGGCTTAAATTTCTGTTTTGAAAGTAGGTTCCTATTCCCCGAGTATCACCTAGGTGTCCAAGAATTAAATGAAGATTTGAACCACCAAGATCCAAGTCTGCTAGAATAACTCGTTTTCCAGCCTGGGCCAGAGCAATAGAGAGGTTCGCTGAGACCAGGGATTTTCCAACTCCACCCTTACCACTGGCCACCGCTAATATTTGCATGTTCAAACCTCCACTTTCACTAACCTATAGTTTATAGGCTCATATGAACCCGGGTCAAGTCAGTTTTACTTTACAAAAGACTTATTAAGATTTTGTAGTAATTCATTTTCTTAGGATCTTTTAGTGTTGACAAAGATAGGGCTGATTCTACAATACTGATGTATGGAAAGAAAAAACGAAAGAATCCTTTGGATTAGCATTACGATATTGCTCACCTTCTCATTGGTTTTTGTCATATTCACGCCTCAAGTATTTGCTGATTCAGGTAAATCCGATCGAATGCTGACAGAATATTTTAACGATATGGAAACCGCATTTTATTATCTTATGAATGCCTATGTTGATGAAGTGGATCCTGACGTTCTATTTCGTGGTGCCATGGAAGGGCTTTTTGCAAGTGTTGAAGATCCCTATACTGTTTTTCTAGAGGATATGTATCTTCAAGAATTGGAGGATACCACCCAGGGATCCTTTGGTGGAGTTGGTCTATATATTACCTCGGAAAGGACTAACGATGGGGTAGAAAATTTTTACCTTCCCTATGTGAGAGTTGTCGCGCCTATTGAAGGAACTCCAGCCTATAGAGCAGGGGTTCATTCTGGTGATTATATCATCGAAATAAATGGAGAGTCTGGTGAAGGTTTGAGCTCCGATGAAGTTTCAGGGCTGTTACGTGGTGCTCCTAATACAACAGTAAATGTAACCTTTCTTCAAGAGGGAGAAATACACTTCAATGTGGATATAAATCGGGCAGTCATAGAAATTCCAACGGTTAAATATGATATTATTGATCAAAACACAGGTTATTTACGCATCATTGAATTTACACCTTATACTGCGGATCGCGTAAAGGAAGCAATCAATTATTTTAAAGATGAAGATTGTGACTCTATAATTATTGATGTGAGAAATAATCCAGGAGGTCTTCTATCATCAGTAGTAGATATCTGTGACAATTTCTTTAGCTCTGGAGTTATTGTTTCCACTCGTTCGAGAATTGCTACGGAAAATAAAATCTATAACGCTCACCTCAGTACTCAAGCTCCCCGAAATTGGCCTGTTGTTGTGTTGATCGATCAAGGTTCCGCCTCGGCTTCGGAAATACTTACAGGGGCTATGAAGGATAGAGAAAGGGCCACAATTGTAGGTCAAACTAGTTTTGGAAAGGGTTCCGTTCAGCAGTTTATCCGACTTGGAGAAGAGAATGCTATTAAGCTGACAACAGCCCGTTACTATACTCCCAATGATATTAGTATTGACAAAACGGGTATTGATCCAGATATCTTTGTGGAAGAAGAACTTTTAAGTGATGAACAGCAAGATTCCTATAGAGAAGTTATTGAAAATCATATGATTTCCCGTTTTATCAATGAAAATAGAGTCCCCTCCCAAGAAGATATTAATAATTTTATTGTTCAACTCAAGGATGATGGGATTAATCTTGAAGACTATCATCTGCGAATGCTCATTCAAAGTGAGTTATATCGACGAATGGATAATCCTCCTGTCTTTTCCCTGGAGTATGATAAAATTCTACAAAGAGGGCTTCAGGAAATTCAGGAGTTGAGATAAATGTCTCTATTTACTTTGACTCAGCCTACATCGGGACAGACCCAATTTATTGATATCAGTCAAAAGGTACAGGACTTAATAGAAAAAGAATCTATCAAGGAAGGTAGCGTTTTGGTGTATTGTCCTCATACCACCGCAGGGTTGACCATCAATGAAAACGCCGATCCTGATGTACAGATCGATATGTTAAAAGAGCTTAATAAGATTGTTCCTTTCAAAGATGGTTATAGACATATGGAGGGTAATTCTGCCGCCCATATAAAGGCAAGTCTAATGGGATTCAGCCTACAAATTCCTATCACAGGTGGACGGATGATTTTAGGGACCTGGCAGGGGATTTATTTTTGCGAATTTGACGGACCTCGAACTAGAAAAATTTGTGTAAAAATTTCGGCAGATCGATGAAAACCTTTTTATTGCCTGATATCCCGGAAAAGAGTGAAATTAAGCTATGCAATGAGGATTTCCATTATTTATGTCATGTAAAAAGGTTAAAAGTTGGAGATAAACTTAAGGTAAAAGATCCTTCTTCCCATTGCTGGATCGCAGAGATTCAGAATATAGGGAAAAATAGCTGTACCATAAAAAACATTGAAGATTTAGGTAAAGATAGCAACCACTCTCCAGAAATACACCTTTTTATATGTCTCCCCAAGGGTAAAAAGATGGATTTGATTCTTCGACAAGCAGGAGAAACGGGAGTTTTTATGGTTCATCCTTTGACCAGCAGCCATTCCATGGTTAAGATAGGATCTGCCAAAGATGCGGAACAAAAAGTGCAACGTTGGAGGAAGGTTCTTCGAGAAGCTTTACAGCAGAGTGGTTCATCCATTATTACTCAGGTGGAACATCCTAAGCCTTTTATGAGTTTACAGAATTATGGTAATATTGAATGTTTCTATCTCCACCAAGAGGAGAGGGAACCGGGCTTATTTCGAAAAATTTTGAGTCAACATAAATCTGGAGCGATTGGTTTAATCATTGGTCCAGAGGGCGGTTTTTCTTATGAAGAGCTTGAACAGATGGATCAATGGGGATTCAGTCCGGTTTATCTGGGCCGAAATGTTTTAAGAGTAGAAACTGCGGCTCTATATGCTGTAGCTATGGTACAATCATTACTTGGAGATGAATAAAATGGATTCATTAGGATATAAACGCCTGGATATTATGGGTGTTCCTGTCGACTTGGTTCCTCAGGATGAAATGATAGCTCTTCTAGAAAAACTCCTTGAAAAAGGAGGGGGGCAACAGATCATTTTTTTAAAGTTCTCTGATTTGCTCAAAGCAAGAAGGAAGGGAGAGTATCGTCAAGCTGTGACCAGGGCTGCGTTGGTTCTGCCTCTTTCTAAAAGAATCCTTCGTGCTGCCAAATATCTAAAACTAGACGTTCCGGTTATATACAAACCATTTGATTTGATTATTCGAATCTTTGGATTGATGGAAAGGAAGGGAAAATCTGCTTATCTTTTAGGCTCTACGGTAAAGCGTATGCAAAAATCCCATAAAAATCTAAAGGATTCCTTTCCCGGGTTAAATTTTGTAGGTCGATACACTGGATTTTATAATAAAAGCTTAGAGAAGAACATTGTCATAGCTATAAAAAAAGCTTCACCCAGCTTTTTATTGGCAGGCCGAGGACTGAAGGGTAAAGACCTCTGGTTATTCAAACACAAAGAAGCATTAAATTGTTCTATCATGTTATGGGATAAACACTGCTATGAAATATTTGCCGGAAAACGGAGAAAACCCAGCTACACGGGTTTTTCATCCTTTGTGAAGGGATTATTAAAAATAATAATAATGCCTTGGAGATTACTGCTTATTTTCCGTTTTTTATGGTATTTAATTGCTTTGACTGTTGAACGAATAAAAAGAAAGAGGGAACCCCGGATTCAAACATCCAAGGGTTCCCAGAATTCTGAAGCATAGGACACTATTCTTTGGATCTATGACTAAAATGGCTGTATTGCTGTTCCATGTTATCTCTAAGGTCTCTCCAAGCGTATCGACAGTTTCTATAGAAATTCTCATCTTCCCAAGCCTCACCGTGGGGCTCGGGAGATAGAATTATGGATGCTAAAAGATAAATAAGAATAGTAGGAATAACCGCTGTAACCAGGGAAGTTACAATAAGTATAAGCCTTACCGCAGCTACAGGCCATCCCAACCATTGGGCGATTCCCTTACAGACACCAAGGATTTTACCATTTCTTGAGCGGTATAATTTATTCTCTTTGCTAAAGGTCATGATTTTCCTCCTTAAGCCTGTTTCTCAACTGTTTTTTCGTTTTTCTTTTCAGGAGTATTTTGCTTTTTCATTTTAGCCTTGAGTTTAGCCAACTCGTCATCCATCAAAGATTCATTCTGAAGAGAAATGATTTCAGACTCTAGATCTGGTCTGGTTAATCCTTGGATTTCAGCTTCAGCTTCCATTCTTTCAATTCGACTTTCAAGTTGGTCAAAACGAAGAATTGCTTTGTTGCTGTCAGCTTCTCGAACCAGAGTATTTACTTTTTTCTTTTCAACAGCATGCATACCTCGTTGAATCAATATTCGTTGCTTTTGAAGAACTTCTTCCAGTTTCTCTTCCAGTTTCATTACATTAACTCGGGTTTCTGAAATAATTTGATCAGTGTGTTCCTGCTCTTTGTCTAGGTAGATTAAATCGTTTTCAAATTGTTTCTTTACCTGTAAAGCTTCTTTTCCCAGGTCATCCCTATTTTTTTGTACAGCCAATTCTGCCCGATTTGTCCACAGTTCTATTTTTTCACGATTGTATGCCAAATCTTTTCCAATTTTTGCTTTTAGAGATAACTTTTCAGCCAAGGAGGATTTAAGTTCAATCAGGGTATCCTCCATCTCTCTAACCATCATTTTTATCATCTTTTCTGGATCTTCAGCCTTATCCAATGCTGCATTGATGTTTGAATTAATGATATCCATCGTTCTAGTAAAAAATCCCATATCTTCCTCCATGTTTGGTCCTGAATGTAATTTGTTCAGAACCATTATGTTTTTGTTACCGGTAATAACATGAATGCAAAGGTCATGCCAAGTTATAAAAGAGGTAAGAAGAGGTCAAGGGCAGAGATTTTGGCAGCGGAGGAAGAAGAAATGGTGGCTGTCAAACCAAACAGTGGTAAAAATAGCCAATAAAAGGAGCGTGGTTTTGATTTCCGATTATCTTTTTTCTTTGCGTTTTCTTTTATTCTGGTACATATGCGTGTCGGCTATACGAAGAAGCTCTTCCAAATCATTGCTGTCCTGGGGAAATAGTGATTTTCCTAAGCTTGCTCCAACTTGGAATGTTTTATTTAAATGTAATATGGGGGCTTCCATGGCATCTCTGAGTTTTTCCAGAAGCAGGGTTAATCCATTTGCAGATTTTATATCCCTTAAGATGATAATAAATTCATCGCCGCCATAACGTGCGACCATGTCATTTTTTCGGGTAGCATCTTCCAAGGCAGCTGCCACATTCTTGAGAATAATATCTCCAATTTCATGACCAAAGGTGTCATTTATTTCTTTAAACCCATCTAAGTCAATAAAAACCAATGCCATGGATTCTCCGCGTCGGAGGGTAGAACAACTGCAACGTTGAAAATAATCCTCAAATAAGCTGCGATTAGCCAAGCCTGTTAATCTGTCATGGCAGGCTAAAAACTCTATTTCATCAAAAACTAGTTTTAAGGCATCCTTATCGTCCATAAGCTGTTCATTCAATTCTTGAACCCGCCGATGGTTTAAGGCATTACTAACTGCTATGGCAATAAAGGAACTAAAGGAAGTAAGCAAATTTAATAAATTTCTGTCAAAACGCTTGGGCTCGAGACATTGAAGTGTCATGACGCCCAATACTTCTTCGTCCACCATTAAGGGCATGTATACAATGGACTGCTCCATCTGATCCGCCATTGTTCTTTTATATCCCTTTAATTCATCAAGGCTATTAATACAAAGGGCTTCGCGGTTTCTCACACAGATAGAGGCGAGATTTTCAGGAGCATTTACCGATTGTGAAAAGGGGGGGATCTGTTTGTCCCTGCGATAATAATAATCGTAATGGATTAAGCCTCGCTGTTTTTCATATATACCTATTCCAACAATGGAGGGTGTGAACATTTCTTTGAACATATTATTTAAATATTGAGCAATATCGTGTAAATCAAGCGATGCGGTTATTCTTCTGGCAAGGCGGTTGAGCATAGAGATTTCTTGGTATTGTCGGTGAAGATTTTTATTTATGGAATCGATTTGATCCTTTTCTTGTTTCAGAAGATCAATCTTAATACGGGAACTCATCATCTCCATGGCGTTTTTAAAATCCGATTTGTTGATGCTTTCAGATTTCTGGTGATACGCTTCAAAAAATGATAAGGCTTCAGAAAAACTTTTTTTACATTTCATAAGCTCGGTTAATTGAAGAAGAGATCGGCATTCAAGGTGTTTCTCTTCAAAATCCTGGGACATCTGTAGGGATTGCATCAGAAAATCCTCCGATAGAGCCCAAAATTTATTGTTACAGGCAAGCTGTCCCTGGTTTTGTAAGTTTTTTATCGATATTATAGGGCTGTTTATTTCCTGGTTCAACTCCATGGATTCTCTAAGATATTCTTCTGCTTTTTTAATGTTTCCTTCATTGATTAAAAGAGATGAAGCTTCATTAAGACTATAAGCAAGATTATGTGGATT